>CBFDAZ010000074.1:0-12639 GCA_965602825.1 uncultured bacterium | reverse complement strand
GCATCGACCGGTCGGCCGGCGTCCTCGACGGAGAGGCTGATGGCCCCCTCTTCGCGGCTCTGGTAGCGGGGCCAGTCTGCCGGCGACTCCTGGCCGAAGTCAATGAGCACGTGCTGGGTGGGTACGTCAGCCAGCGCGTCGGCCCAAGGCAGCCAGCGGTCGGCCTGCCGGACGAGCGTCTCTTGCCCCAGCGGCCCGCCCAGGAAGATGGCCCTACCACCGGACCGCAGGTATTCGTCCACCATCTCGACCGTTCCGAGAGGCAGGCGCCGTGTGTGAGGCAGGATGAGCAGCCCGACCTCAGGTGGCAGGGGCGCTGCGCCGCGCTCCCGGACTGGCAGCGTGCGACACGGTATGCCCGAGTCGTCGAAGGCCGCTCGTAACTCCTCGACAAGGTCTGCGGGCACGTCGCCCATCTGCGTGTCCAGTACGGCCGCCTCTCGGGCTAGGCGAACGGGCGGCCCGCCACCCGCTGCGAGGACGCCCTTAGCACGCGCATCTTCGAACGCAGCGGCGAGTCCATCTACCATGAGAGCTGCCCTCCCCTGTCGGACGGCGTCTGCTGTCGAGGGCAGCGCGTAGCCTCTACGGAACCTGACGGCGCCTGTGGCGTCGTCGGTCACCTCCCCGAGAATCCGGTCAGCCGAGACCGAAAGACTCAGGGAGTAGGGGTACCCGAACTCCCACTCAAACCCCTCGACGCTGTCAGTGAGGACCTCTAGCTGAGTTCGGCCCTCGCTCTGCGCCTGCCAGGTGCCCCCGCGCATCTCGAGCAACTCGGCGTACCTCTGCCCGTCCGGCCCTTCGACGAGGCCCAGCCGCCAGAAGTCCGAGGCGCTCGACCACAGCACCAGGGAGGCGGCAGCCCAGGCGCCGGCGGCCAGGCGCTCGCGTGGTGTGACCAGGACTTGGAGTACCTGATCGCCTGACACTGGACAGGCACTGGCCCAGCACGTACCCCTTCCGGCCCCCGCGCCCAGAAGCTGCCCCTCCTCGATCTCCCAGGCGCCGGAGACGACCTGCCACTGCAGGTCAAGCGACTGACCTTCGGCGTAGGACTCGAAGTTGTCAGCAAACCGGAATGTCTGAGCGTGTGCGGCCGACTGGCCCAGCGATGGGAGCGTTACGGCGAGGACAAGCGCATTCGTCATGGTGCACACCGGGGTCACTGGGATTGGTGCGCCGTCGAAGGGATCGGTCAAAGCCGGGGCAGGCCCGCCGCCGAGCAACAGGGCCGGGGCGGGCTTGCGTCACATCGTCTCGGGCGCTGCAATGCCGAGCAGGCGGCAAGTCGTGGCGAGAAGGGTCTGCGTGCCCTTCAGGAGAGCCAGGCGCGCCCCGGTCAGCTCCGGCTGCTCGGGATCAACGACCTTGCAGGTGCCGTAGAATTGATGGAACAGGGCGGCGAGCTCGCGGCCGAACACGGTGAGCCGATGCGGGCCTCGCGTGGCGGCTGCCGTCTCGATCTCCGCCGGGAAGTCGGCGATCTTGCGCAAGAGAGCCAGTTCGTCGGCGTGGGTGAGCAGCTCAAGCTGCGCCTTTTCCGGGATGGGAACGGCTGCGCCTGCCTCCTCGGCCTTCCGGAGTATGCCACAGGTGCGCGTGTGGGCGTACTGCACGTAGTAGACGGGGTTCTCGTTGGCTTGCTTGGCGGCCAGATCCAGGTCGAAGTCCATGTGGGAGTCGATGGTCCGTGTAAGGAAGTGGAAGCGAGCGGCGTCCCGGCCGACTTCATCAAGGAGGCCGCGGAGCGTGACGATTGATCCCTTGCGCTTCGAGAGGCGGACGACGTTCCCCTGGCGCAGGAAGCGCACGATCTGCGAGATGACGATGTCCACGCGGCCCTGCTCGATGCCGATGGCCGCGACAGCGGCCTTCATCCGGGGCACGTAGCCGGCGTGATCGGGCCCCCACACGTAGATGACCTTCTCAAAGCCTCTCGCGAACTTGTCCCGGGCGTAGGCCAGATCGGAGGCGATGTAGGTCGGCGCGCCATCTCGGCGGACGAGCACCCGATCCTCGTCGTCGCCATGGTCCTTCGTCTTCAGCCAGATGGCATCGTCTTGCTTGTATGCGACGCCCAGGTCCAGCAGCCGCTCGATCTCCCGTGCTACGGCGCCGGATTCGTGCAACGCGCGCTCGCTGAACCAGACGTCGAAGACGACACCGAAGTCCCGCAGGTCGTTGCGCAGGCCCTCCACCACGCCAGGAAGCACGAGGTCGGCGAACTGCAGCCATCCCTCGGGCGTGTCCGCCACTTCCCGCAGCGAGTCGCCGTGCTGTTCCGCGAGATTTCGGCCGTAATCCACGATGTAGTCGCCCTGGTAGAGCTCATCGGGGAAGTCGACGTCTTCCCCGAGAAGCTCCAGGTACCGCAGACGAATCGAGCGCCCAAAGGCCTGGAGCTGCGTATTGTCGCGGCCGTCGTTGAGGTAATACTCGCGCTCGACCTCATGCCCGGTGAAAGCGAGTAGGCCGGCCAGGACATCGCCGTAAGGCCCGCCGCGCGCGTTGCCGATATGCAGCGGACCGACCGGGTTGGCCGACACGAATTCCACCTGGACCCTCCGGCCCGCCCCCAGATCCGAGCGCCCGTAGTTCTCCCCCTCCCGCAGGCACTCCCTGAGCGTGTCATAGAGCCACTGCGACCCGAGGAAGAGGTTGATGAAGCCCGGGCCGGCCACCTCGATACGTTCGAGACGAAGGTCTTCAGGCAGGTGATCGATCACGATCTGTGCGATGTCGCGCGGGGCCATTTTGGCCTCCCGGGCGAGGGCGAGGGCGATGGTGCAGGCGAAGTCGCCCATTTCGGGTTGAGGTGGGGGCTCGACCTGGAAGTCCGGTATGGAGATGGTCGGCAGCGATGCGTCGGCAACCGCGGCGTGGATTGCGCCGGCAATGGCATCTCGTAGCGTGTCCCGCATGCATGGCTCCTGGGTTCACGGACCCGTGACACGACGTTCCTCGGACCCGGGCAGCATCACCGGAGACGGTCACGGGCAGGGGATCTGTGTTAGCGATCGACCACGACGAGGTCTTCGCCGTTGAGGTCCTCATCGCCGTCGATCCAGCCTTCAACGATACGTACGGTCTCAGCCCGTGTCAAGGTACGGTCCACCAGCTTGGCGGAGAGGTCGTGGAGCCGGCGGTAGTGGACGGATTGCCCGCCCAGGGCCCGGTTGAGGTGCGCGATTACATCGTCGGAGAAGATCGCCAGCACCTCGCGGGCGCGGATCTTGGGAGGCACAGCTAACACGTGCTGGACGGCCTCCCGGACCTCGGTGGTCTTCGGTAGGGACGCCGCGTAGGCGCGGATGGCGGCTGCCGTTTCCGGCGTCTTGAGCTCGGTGACGTAGCCGCGGATGGCGTCGGCGGCGGCCTCGCGGATCCGCTCCACCTTGACCAGGCGCACCTCGTCGTCAAGCCGGAGAGTACAGCGCGGACAGACGGGCCGCTCGTTGAGCGCCTCGGCCACGCCCGAGGCGGTACACTGCTGCGCTACCTGGTCGTCAATCATCGCGTCGATGGCGCTGCGGTCCACCTCGACGTTGACAGCCAGTCGCGATAGGCGGTTCACGGCGGCGTACTCGACGGACTGGCGGAAGGCGGCGTACGGTTCGAAGAGCGCCGGCCGATATTGTGCGGCATGCCACGCCAGGTAAGCGCGGCGGTACGCGGCCATGAACGCCTGAGCCGTTCGTCTGAGGGCTGTGCCGTCGCGCAGCAGTTCCTCGCCCGACTGCAGGTAGGAGAGAATCCGGTCGCGCACCCGGACGAGTTCGGAGTGGTTGTCGATGGAGAGGCCCGGATCGTGCAGGTAACCGTGAAGCGCGATGAGCTCCTTGGCGGGCCCTTGCAGGAAGTCGTCCAGCTCATGCGCGAAGTCGAGAAGGACGCGGAGCCGGACGCGGCCGGCGGTGGCCTTGAGGTATGGAGCGGTCTGTGCCAGGACCTCCTTGAACCCCGCTGCGGCGGGCAGGTTGTCATCGAAGCAGTTGAAGAACTGGTCCAGGCTGGCCAGGGCCTGGCGCGTTTCGTCCCACTGCTGGCCCCCGTGCCCCAGTCGCGCGGCGAGTTCCTGCAACTGCGCCTTCAGGGCGGCCGATCGACGGGCGTAGAGGTCACCGGCGCGGACGAAGTTGCGCCACAAGGACTCCTGGGTGGCGCGGTCGGGCTTGACGACCCCGACGCCGAGGACCGATCGCGCCAGGCGCCCTACCTCCTGCCACTCGGGCCATCGGAGCAGCGGGGCGCGCGCCACACGCGCGACGGAGTCCCGCACGGGTGTCCGCAGCTTCTGCCACGGCTGCGTGATGCCGTTGCCGTCGATCGCCACGAGGTAGCCGGTCCGCAGGAGTGTGGCGGTCACCAACTCGAAGAGCTCACCAGGCAGCCCCAGTTCGGATTTGACCATGTGGAGCGCCAGCTCGGCACACTCGAAGGGCGGGCCGGTCTCGTGCTCGGGTGTGCGGTCGCGACGACGCAACGCGTCCATGACGGCCCGGACTGCCGGGCCGTCGGCGCGCAGGACATAGCGGTCTTTCTCAAGGGTCGCGATCCCCAGCGGACGGGCCAGGCTGGCGATCAGGGCGTCCAGGGGCGTCCCCGGGTCGACCGGCGCTTCGCCGGGCGAGATGAACTCCGCGACCAGAGCGTCGACTTGCTCGGGGGACTCAAGCTTGCGGGTCGGCGCAATGGGCGTGAAGGCGGGGAAGAGCCGGTTGAAGGCGTGCGCCGCCATCGCGGAGACGGTGGCGGTCCAGTCTCCGCGGAGGGGCTGCAGCTCGCCCGCAGAGAGCGCCACACCGCGGTTGTTGAGGACTTCGCCTTCGTAGTAGGCCGCAGTGACCACCGAACGCACTTCCTGGTCCAGTGCCGCCCGCTCCTCCTCTAAGCGGCGGCGCAAGCCCGCCGCTTCCGGACTCCCGGCGAGTGCCGGCTCGGCGAGCAGCAGACGACACGCCAACCCCGCCTTCAGGGCGTCCAGCTCCTGATCGCCGAGGGTACGCGGTATCCAGGCGATCAGTCCCGCGACCCAGCGCGCATCCGCCAGGCCACCGGTCAAAGCGAGCCACCGCTGCTGCTGGACATCGGCTCGAACGACGTCGGCAACATAGACCAGGCAGTCTTCGAGAGTAGCCGGGTCGGACAGCACGTTCGCGGCCTCCGTCAAGTCGCTGGCCTGCAGCGCGGCGATGTTGGCGGCCTGCAGGGACGCGTAACGCGTTGTGTTGTGCCACTCGGCTTCCTGGCTCGCCGTCTCCTCGGCCAACTGGGACAAGGGCAGTGAGGGATCGGAGGCGACGGAGGTGAGGTAATCGCGGAGCCGGGCATCGTCGTCGTCGATGGTGGCCTTCATGCCCGCGAGACGGCGGCGGACGGCGTCGGCGAATGTCGTGCGGGCATCCGCGCGGTACAGGTCGGCCCCCTCCCCGTGCTGGCGGCGGACCTCAATATGCTGTCCCTTGAGGCGCATCTTCTCCAGCACGCTCTGCAGCTCGACGAGCGGGAGTTCCGGCAGTTCGGCCGGAGGGAACAGCGCATCGGCCAGCTCGGCAACCGTGGGCGCCAGGTTGGCGAGGCGACAGAGGGTGAGCGTCTTGGTCGCCGCCAGGCAGAGGGACTCCTTCCCGGGCGCCAGGGTGGCGGCGTTCTTGGTGTGGAAATCGACGACATCGTACACGTAGACAGAGACGTCCGGGTGGTTCGCCAGATGCGGCTGCAAGTAGTCGTAAGCCTCGACCGGGGACACCAGCCGATCGTACGGCCGCTCGTCGCCCGAGGGAATGCCGCGAGCTGCGTCACCGGCCACCACAGCATGGGCGAAGGCCGGCAAGCTGCCCACATCGGAGAAGAGCCTGGTGGCGATCGAGGCAACGCAACGATGGGTCAGAGGATGTAGGGGATAGGTCGATGCGAGCTCCGGGGCTGTGAAAGGAGGGACGGGCATCCGGCCGGCGTGGGCGGCCTGGATCTCCGCGATGGCATCCTCAAAGGCCTGTGGATCGATCCGCTGAACGACGCGTCTGGCAACAACCTCCCGCATGTGAGCATTCGATAGCCCGAAGGCACCCTCCGCGTAGCTCTCAAGCTGCCCGGCCGAGTAGGGATCGGTCTCGGCAAGCGTCTGGGGGCTGTGCCGGAGAGCGATGGTCATCCAGAGAGGGGTGATCTTGGCGCGCTGGGCGATGAAATGTAGGAAGTCCCAATCGACCGCCATGCCCCGGGGGCCCGCCCCGGCCAGGAAGCTCGACAGACCATCGATCAACCAGAGCACGCCACGCAGATTCAGCTTGCGGACGACCTCCAGCAGACTGGCCAGGCGCTCGACACGGGACTGCCGGAAGTCGAGGGGGAAGCCGACATCCCGGACGACGCGCCGCGCGATCCGGACGGCACCGGCGGGATTCTCCGCCCTCAAGTGCTCCCAGTTCTCAAAGCCCGGGGCCTGTTGATCCACAGCGGAATCGAGGTCGGCACGGTGTCCCGGCACCAGGTGCCGGTCGATCAGACTCAGAGCGTGGGACAACTCAGTGAGCGGGACGTCGGTGCCGTGCCCGGGGCGCCGGAGTTCTTCCTCGGTGCACGCGAAGATTACGTCCTCCAGTTGGTCCTGCTGCGCCCGATGGGCCGCGAGATCGGCCATCACGACCAGGGGCGGGCTTGGGGGAAACCTGCCGCAGAGGTCGGCGAACGGCGGGTGGCTCTCAGCGAAGAGCTCCCGGGCCGCGCGGGATTCGGTAAGGAGCGCAAGCAGGCCGAGCAGGTGGGACTTGCCTGTTCCGGCGAGGCCCCACAGGTAGAAGGCTCCGCCGTGACGCTCCGGTCGGGCGAGACACTCGAGCATGGCTCGCAGGGCAGCATCGTTTCCGCCGCCATCCGGGATGTACTGGGCCACGATCGGCGAGAGCGCCGCCCGGCCGGCATCGGTGAGCTGGTCACCCTCCTGCGCCAGTCTGGCGCGGACGGCGGCTACCTGAGCCAGTTGAACGGTCCGCTCAAGGGGCGTGGCGCGGACGAGGTCGATGACCTTCATTCCCCGTTTCCCACCTCGCTGCGGGGCCGGCGTTGTACTCAAGACGTGCTCTCCGCATGATGCGCTTGTAGTATGGCGGCCGTGGCGTCCTCCAGAGAGCCGAACGGGAGGTTCACAACGCCCGATTGGATCTGATCCACCAGGCCAAGCTGTCCGGCTCGCCCGATGAGGTAGTCCACGGCGACGGGCCTCAGCAGGAACAGCCGTACGAACAGCCCTGCGCGGAGCCGGTCGAGGCGGACGTACCCGGCCTCCTCCTGCATCGAGTACAGAGCGTACGCGAAGCAAGCGATACTGGGCAGGCCCAGGATCGGGAAGTAGCCGAGACAGCGGCGGCCGGAGCGCACAATCCAGGTTGCCCCCAGGATTCCGCCCTTCCTCAACAGGCGCAGTGCCCTGCGTGTCGGCGATGGGTTCTTGATCTGCCAGCGCCGGCGAGCATAGGCCGAGACCCCGGCATGGGTCACCGCCCCGGCGACCTCAAAGAGCCCGTTCGCGTTGATCGCGGAGAACTCCTCGGCAGTGAACCCCTCTGGAGCGTCATGCTCCACGAAGTGGACATACAGCAGCTCGCTGGCCAGGGCGGCGAGCATGCCCTCCGATGAGGCGACCACGTGCGTCAGGAGTTGGCGGCCTGCGGGCTCCGGAAGAGCTGCCAGGAGGTGGTGCAGGCCGGTGGGCTCGACGTGACGGCGGCGGCCGAAGGCCAGGCGGGTCATGATGGCAGGGCCTGCCCGCCTGCGGGCGCTGTCTGTGCTGGCCTCGGTCAGCGGCACGGCGGCGGCCAGCAACTCGTCGCGACTGGAGCAGCCATCGACCGCCATGCGCGCGATCGCGACGGAGGCCTGGTAGTGGAGCTCCTGGGTCAGGGCTGGGTAGGCGTGACTCTCAGCCACTGGATCGCGCTGCCCCCTGAAGGACACGGCCGCGTGCCTTGACACCCATGTCGCATTGCGCTAAACTGCGGCCGGTGACAGCAGTGCACACGACGCCACGTTGTTTCGTTGCCAATTGGTGGTGCTGGCGGTAGCCCGGGCTGCGGGCTTCTGTCACGCTGTGCACGACTGCACGAAGGACGACAGAAAGGCCGTAGGTCACCCGGGTTCCCGGTGCGCCACGGCCTTTTTTGGTGCCTGCAGACCGCGCTGACCAGCCAGCCGACGGCTGGAAGGCTATTCGCCGAGAAAGAGGGATGTCCTTGTCGAAACCTAGACTCAACAGGTGGATGATGGCGGGATGCCGCTCGGGCGCCGACCGGCTGTAGAAACGCCCACGCTGCCATTACCCGTCGGATGCCCACTGAGAGGGGGAGAACCTTGGCTTGCGCATTGGCGCTCCAGAGATCGCGTTTTGCCTGCGCCTCTCGGCCCGCGCGGCCGCGCTCGTGGACTTGCCGCGATCACGCATGGCCCGACCGCATCCTCGTTCGACGTGTGAGGGATGCCGAAGACGACATTCGTCGCGCCATAGGCGGTCATGAGCAAGACCGGCTCTCAGAGGCCCAAGGAGGGACCAACAGTGTACACACCTGACCTGAAGGCATTCAAGGAGCGCGCTGAGCACGGCAACCTGATCCCTGTTTACCGGGAGATCGTAGCCGACCTGGAGACCCCGGTGTCGGCCTTCCTGAAGCTCGAGGAGAAGTCCAACGGCCATGCGTTTCTCCTCGAGAGCGTGGCGGGTGGGGAGAGCATCGCCCGCTACAGCTATCTCGCTGTCAACCCTCACCGGCTGTTCCGCAGTCGCGGGACGGCCGTAACTGTTGCCGAACAGGACCGGGAGACAGTGAGCGTCCTGGGTGACGGTGAGGACCCACTCCACGCGCTGAAGCGGCTGATGGGCGAGTACAAGTTCGTACCGATTCCCGGTTGGGAACGGTTCTGCGGCGGAGCAGTCGGCTACATGGGCTATGACCTGGCCCGGTTCTTCGAGAAACTGCCCGACAACAACCCGGACGATCTGGGATTCCCTGACTGCGCGATGATGTTCGCACATACCATCGTCATCTTCGACCACGTGATGCACCGCGTCAGGGTACTGAGCAATGCGTACCTACGCGGCGACCCGGAGGCTGCGTATGCCGAGGCCGTTGCGCGGATCGACGAGACGGTGGCGGCGCTGCAGCAGCCCCTGCCCCCGGTCAAGCAGTTCTCGATGATCCCGGGCATGGCCCCGGCTCCCCATGCCAGCGAGTACCCCTCGACGATGACCACGGAACAGCACCGGGATGCCGTCCTCAAGGCCAAGGAGTACATCGCCGCGGGGGACATCATTCAGGCTGTCTTGAGCCACCGGATGAGCACCCATGTGACGGCCGATCCGTTCGATGTGTACCGGGCCCTGCGCGCGATCAATCCCTCGCCGTACATGTTCTACCTGAGCTTCGGCGACTTGAAGCTGATCGGCGCCTCGCCCGAGATTCTGGTGACTGAAGACAAGGGTGAAGTGGTCACTCGGCCCATCGCCGGCACCCGTCGGAGGGGAGCGACCGACGAGCAAGACTACGCTCTGGAGAAGGAACTTCTGTCGGATGAGAAAGAACGTGCCGAGCATATCATGCTCGTGGACCTCCATCGTAACGACATCGGGCGGGTCTGCGAGCCCGGCAGCGTGCACGTTGACGAACTGATGGTCGTCGAACGCTACAGTCACGTAATGCATATCGTGAGCAATGTGCGGGGCAAGCTGAGGCAGGACAAGGATCAGTTCGATCTGCTGAGGGCTACGTTCCCGGCGGGCACGCTGTCAGGCGCGCCGAAGATCCGGGCCATGGAGATCATTGACGAGCTGGAGTCGCTCCGGCGCGGACCGTACGGCGGAGCTATTGGTTACTTTGGCTTCGGGGGATCAATGGACACGTGCATCACGCTGCGCACCATCGTGATGCGCGGGCGGATGGCCTACGTCCAGGCGGGCGGCGGGATCGTCGCCGACAGCGATCCGGACGCGGAGTACCAGGAGACGCTGATGAAGGCGGGGGCACTGCTGGAGGCCATCCAACTCGCCGAGGAGGGCCTGCAGTAGACCGCCAAGGCTACTGGGAGGGTGGGAACCATGATTGTGATGATCGACAACTACGATTCATTCACCTACAATCTGTACCAGTACCTGGCGACGCTCGGCGAGGACGTGCGGGTCTTCAGGAACGACCAAGTGACACTCGATGAGATCTCGGAGCTAGGGCCGTCGCACATCGTCATCAGCCCCGGCCCGTGCACACCGACTGAGGCCGGTATCTCATGCGACCTGATCCTTGAGTTCGCGGGGAAGGTGCCCATCCTGGGTGTCTGTCTCGGTCACCAGTGCATGGGACAGGCGTTTGGAGGCGTAGTGGACCGGGCAGGGAGGCTGATGCACGGGAAGACGAGCATGATCCACCACGATGGCAGGACGATCTTCGAGGGTCTGGAGAACCCCTTCGAGGCGGTTCGGTACCACTCGCTGCTGGTCCAGCGCGAGGGCTGGCCGGATTGCCTGGAGGTGAGCGCGGAGACGGACATCGGCGAGGTCATGGGCCTCCGGCACAAGACGATGCCCGTCGAGGGCGTTCAGTTCCATCCCGAGTCGATCCTGACGAAGCCGGGGCTGGACTTGCTCCGGAACTTCGTGAATCTGTCCGCAAGCTGAAGGGGGCGGCGAGCTGTGATCCAGGACACGCTCGAGAGGGTTGTCAATGGCGAGGACCTGACCGCCTCCCAGGCCGAGACGGTCATGTCCGAGATCATGGCGGGAGAGTGCACGTCGGCACAGATCGCGGGACTGCTGGTGGCACTCAGGATCAAGGGGGAGACGGCCCAGGAGATCGCCGGGTTTGCCGGGGCGATGCGTGAGAGCTGCCTTCGGGTTCGGCCCGAAGTTGCGGACCTGGTAGACACCTGCGGGACCGGAGGAGATGCACTCGACACGTTCAACGTCTCCACTGCGGCCGCGTTTGTCGCGGCCGGAGCCGGAGTGCCGGTGGCGAAGCATGGGAACCGATCGGTGTCAAGCCAGTGCGGCAGCGCCGATGTCCTGCGCGAGCTGGGGCTGAACCTGGAGATGACGGCCGAGCAGGTTGGGTGGAGCATCGAGGAAGTCGGGATCGGGTTCCTGTTCGCCCCGTACCTGCATCCCGCCATGCGGCACGCCATCGGGCCCCGCCGGGAGCTCGGGATCCGGACGGTCTTCAACATCCTTGGTCCGCTGACCAACCCGGCCGGAGCCAAACGGCAGGTCATTGGGACGTTTGGGCCCGAATGGGTGCCGCTGGTCGCCCGGGCCCTGCGAGAGCTCGGTGCAGAGAGGGCGCTGGTGGTGCACGGTCTGGACGGACTGGACGAGATCTCGACGCTTGGGCCGACGCTGGTCAATGAGGTGACGGGCGACGAGATCCGGGAGATGGAGGTCACCCCCGAGGACTTCGGCATCGAGCGGACGAGTGTGGATCAGCTTGCGGGAGGCGACCCGCCGCAGGCTGCTCAGCAGTTCATTGCTCTGCTGGAGGGCGAAGGGGGACCGAGGCGGGACATCGTCCTGCTCAATGCCGCGGCCGCCATCTACGTGGGTGGGAAGGCCGCCTCGATCGCCGAGGGCCTGGAGTTGGCCAGGGAGAGCATCGATGAGGGTGCGGCGCGCCGGAAGCTGCGAGCGATGGTCCGCTTCTCGCACGGCGACTGAGCGAACGGGTATCTCCCGACGGAGTGTGGGCATCTTGATCCTGGACGAGATCGTGGCACACAAGGAGCAGGAGGTACGCGAGGCCAAGCGCCTTCTGTCGCTGGATGAGATCAAGGCGCGGCTGCCGGACATGGCGCCTCCGCGGAACTTCCGGGCGGCCCTTGAGAGCCCCAAGGTGCGTGTGATCGCGGAGATCAAGCGCGCCTCGCCCTCGATGGGGGAGATCGCGGACGGATTCTTCGATCCCCGCATCATCGCCCAGACGTACTCGGGCAGCGGGGCCGCGGCGTTGAGCGTGCTGACGGAGAGCCGGTACTTCCAGGGGGAGCTACACCACATCAGGCGTGCCCGCAAGTACATGCCGCTCCCGATCCTCCGGAAGGACTTCATCTTCGACACGTATCAGGTCTACGAATCCCGGCTCCGCCTGGCCGATGCGGTTCTCCTGATTGTCCGCATCCTGAGCGATGACCAACTGGAGCGGCTGTTCGACGCGACTCGCCAACTCGGCATGGCGGCGCTGGTGGAGACCCACGATGAGCAGGACCTACAGCGGGCCGTGGCGGTTGGCGCTGACATCATCGGGATTAACAACCGCAATCTGGAGACGATGGACGTCGATCTCGCGGCGACCGAGCGGCTGATCCGGTACGTGCCCAGGGATGCGCTGGCCGTCAGCGAAAGCGGCATCCGCACCCCGGCGGACGTCAAGCGGCTGGCCGCGCGCGGGGTGCATGCCGTCCTGGTTGGCACGGCGCTGATGGCGTCGGACAACTGCGGCGCGGCGCTCCGTCCACTGACCGACATCTACCGACCCGGTCTCGCACCGCTTGAGTAGCGTGAACCCGGTCCGAAGGGAAGGCGCCCGATGGCAACCACCGAACAGAAGAAGGGCTACTTCGGCCGCTACGGCGGCCAGTACGTGCCGGAGATGCTGGTTCCGGCGC
>CBFDAZ010000073.1:0-12689 GCA_965602825.1 uncultured bacterium | reverse complement strand
GGCGGGGACTCCGTGGATCCGCTGTTCCCGGGCGGCAAGCCATCTTCATCGTTTCCGGGCGCCCCAACCGGGGCATGGCCAACTGCTCCAGCATCCCCAGGCACCAGGGGATCTCGCCGTACTTCTTCCCGGCCCGGTCGCGATCGAGCACGCCCTGGAAGACGAACCTGAGATTCGCGGGATCGACTTCCAGCCGCTGGTCGGTGCCCGCGCGCAGTAGCTCGCCATGGCTGATGCAGTTCGTCCATCGCTCACCGACGGGCTGCGTGTTCGCCATGCTGGCAAAGGCTTCGTCCTTGGTCGCCGCTATCGGGGTCCACTCTCCGTCCAGTCGGTCGGCGAGGTACGCCTTGAAGTATCGCCAGCCATGGCCCCCTTGCGCCTCGACCACGGTCAGGTACTTGTCCAGGCCCTTGAGACGGTAGGTGTGGCTGGCCTCGAAGATGTCGTTTTGGATGGCCAATACGGGCTCGGACCAGCCGGTCGGGAAGTCTGAGAGACCCGTCTCCTCCCGCCACATGCGGCCGTCCAGTGTGGTGAAGAACAGGTGCGCCTTCTCGTCGTCGCAGATGATCCAGAAGTCCAGTCCGCTCTTGCCGTCCGCCTGCCTGGCGCCCAACGGCTTCAGCTCTGTCCAGGAAGCCGCGTCTGCGATGTCGCTGGTCGTGGAGTAGGCAGCGCCGTACTTGGGCTCCCAGGCCTCGTCGCTCGCCTGGCAGATGAGGTACCACTTGTCGTGGGGAGCGAAGTAGAAGACCTGCGGTGCGGCCAGGAAGTCATCATGCATCGTCAGGATGTGCCGGTCGGCGGCGCCGATGCTCTCCCAGTCGGCGAACGACAGGTACTCGATCTGGTGTGGAGCCCCATCGCGACGCACGGTGCAGAACAGATGCCAGCGCCCGTCGTGGTACACCACCGAGGGATCCTTGATCGATACGTACGTGTCGGTCGCTGACCCCGGATGGGCAACCAGCGGCGGCCCCGCCCGCCATTGGAACCGCCCGGCCAGCAGGTCAGCGATGGCATCATCCGGCGATCTGGCGTCGGACTGGTCCTGTGACAGGCAGCCCGAGGCCATCACAACCGCCAGCAGCGAGGTCGCGGCAATCAGGCACAACTTGGCAGCGGGGATCATCGGAGGTCTCCTTTCGCCGGGCGCGCCGAAGAGAGGCCATCTGCGCATGGTCGATAGCCTCCCAGGCGGAGCGATACCGCCTGCTCCGGCTCACATCTCAACGAAACGTATGTCGCCAACCTCAACCCACTCGGACACTGTCCGCACGCGGAATCCGCCGGTCGTCAGGTCCGCCGGCATACGGTTGAGCAGCAGCCACTTGTTGTCCACGTTCAGAGCGCACCCATTGCCGACAACAGCTAAGCGGACCGTACACCCGGGCGTGAGCCTTGCACTCATCTTGTGGTACATGTCGCCCGCGCCCGTGTCATCGATCCCCGCTGGCGCGAGGAACCGGCTGTTGTCCATGAACAGCCGCGCATTGAGGCACACCTCGGGCTGCACACGGGCGAACATGTCGATGCGACCCCGGCCGTCCGGCTTCTCGACCGTGATCTCGACGATCCCGTTCTCGCCGCCGAAGGTCTGGTCGAGGTCCGCCGTTCGGACGCGAGCTTCATCGTCCAGGGGATCGTCTCGCGAGAGGGTGAAGCGTGCGTCCAGGCGCTGCGCCAGATCCAGCAGGGCGGCCGAGAGCTTCATGTTGCGTGTGACCATCGGGCACTTCCAGTCGGGCGGGACTGGCGGCGTGCTCTCGACCTTGATGCCGAGGGCGGCGCAAGAAGCCGGCACCAGCTCCGTCAGCGGAACCCTCCCGTCCTGGTCCTCTGTCCACAGAGCCACGCGCAGGGCCTGGCGAACGTACGCCCGCTCGTCGGCATCAGCGTCTTCCCGGATGGAGAGCCGATTGCTGACGACGGTCGGGGCGGCCGGTGCGCCCTGGCAGTCCTCCGGCTGCCGCAAGACAAGGCGGACGCTATGCTCATGCGCGATCTTGTCCAGCAACTCGCCAAGGCCGTAACGCCCGGACAGGGCAAGGAAGTCCGCCTTCCGTGCGCCCTCAACCTCAACCACCAGTGGCAGCTCCTCGTAGAGCAGCTTGCCCCATCCCCACAGCATGCCTTCCCATTCCAGGTCATACTCATTCTCGAGTAGAGCCTTGATGGAATCTGCATGCTCACCATCCGCAACCACGACCTCCGGTATTGGCTGGGGCCCGATTGGCGCGTCGTACGGCCCCTCGTAGCAACCGATGGCGCACGGCCCGCTCTGGGCCCGCGGTCTTCCGAGGAGATCGGCGTGGGCCTCCGGCACTGCGATTCCTGCTCTCAGCGCCGGGCTGCCGGGTCGCAGACGGAAGTCGAAGTTCTGCATGTCCACGAAGCCGGGATCGACGCTCAGGGTGTCTCTCGCCCATTGCGGCTCCGTCTCACCGAGGGTCTGCAGCGTCAGCAACTCCCTCCCGCGGTCGCTCGCCTTCACCACGCACTCGGGCTGGTGCGGGTTGTGGAAGAGGTTGTGGTCACAGAGGATGCTCTTCGGGTCGATGTTGACCTGGCCGTCCGGCCCGCCGTAGGCAAGCAACACCTGCAGGCCTACTCCGCCGGGGATGGTGCTGACACCGATGTTGTTGCGCAGGATGTTGCCGGCGCCGCGCACTGACAGTTCGTGGGCGTGGCTCTGCTGGTTGGACTGCCAGCAGTTCATGGCGCACGTGTTGTGCAGGAACGTGCAATCGTCACTGCGCGTGGAGCAGATCCCCTTACCACCGTTCATGAAGCACAGGTTGTTGATCAGCAGCGCGCCGCCGTGGTGGTAAGCGTTGTCGATGATGATCCCGTTACCGTCAGTGCGGTAGGACGAGCCATCGTAGTTGCCGTAGCAGACGCAGTTGCGGACGACGTTGTCCTTCGTCTTCGGCTCGAGCAGCGATATGCCGCTCGACCAGCCCGACCCGCCGCCGTTGAAGTAGGCCTCGACGCCGTCAATGGTCACATGGTCGCAGTGATTGGCGTCCACGCCGCCCTGGCCGCCGCCAGTGACGACGCAATTGATGATCTCGAAGTGCTGGCTCCTCGAGGCGCCGATGCCCGATCCGCGACCACGGTACGGGGCGACACAGTGGAAGCCGCGGATGCGGACGTACTGGACCTCCCGCATCGAGAAGGCGGACGAGCCGGAGCCGTAGGCGTCCACTCGCGGCGTCTCGATACCCACGATTGCCTTCCGCTCGTCACCCGGTGCGGCCGAGATCGTCAGCCACTGGCCTTCCCTCCCGCTCTTCTCAAGCGGGATGCTGACACACTCCTCGTACCTGCCCGCGCGGACCCACACGGTGTCCCCGGGCTGGGCCCGATCAACGGCGTGCTGGATGGTGCGGAGGGGAGCGCCTTTCGCTCCAGGGGCCGCATCATCACCCGAGGGGGAGACCCAGAGCTCGGAACACGCACCGAGTGTCGCGAGGCAGGACGCCAACAGTGTCGACAGCGCGAGTGGTGACCTCAAGGGAACTTCCTCCCACGAGCGCCCAGCGGAGTCGCGGGTGCAGACGACATGCTGCGGCAGGCCCATTGATCACCGGCACCGGTCCTGGTCACTGGCTTCCACAGGGCAGTAGTGGGGTCCTTCGCTCTGCCACGGGCGTGGCCGAGCGCGGGAGTTCGGGAGCGGCGAACTGAACGAGGCTCCCCGGCCGGGTCTCTAGCTTCTTCGGGCCTCAGCCACTTTGGCTTCGTTCAGCGCACGCAACACTCGCCTGATCGCGATCTCCTCCCTGAATTCCTGACGCCACAGGCGCGAGGTCAACAGGCGCCCGGCGTGACCGCCGGCCTTTGCGGCAGCCCTCAGGGGGCCCCCGTAGGTGCGTAGTTGCGACCAGAGGCCGGGCGGCTCGTGAGGAGACCTCGCTGCACCCTCGCCAGGGAAGACCCCATCGGCCTGCTGCTCCCCTCTATCGCGGCGGGAGGCCATCCAGTCAAACAGTACGGCATGATACCCAGCCAATCGCGAGCCGGCCACCAGCCGGCGCCACAGGATGGGCTGGAGCTGGGCGTAGGCGTCCGCGCATACAGCGTCCCACTCGACGCCGGGCAGAATGTCCCGCCCGAATAGCTCCTCCGCGAAACGGAGCACGACATTCAGCAGCCTTCCCATGCGAAGGGCCCCTGCCAGGTCGCGCAGGCGCTGCCGGTCGAGGCCGGGCTGCGTGCCCGTGAAAAGCCAGTACAGATCCGCCCATTGGTGGAGGCGAACGTCGAAGCGATCCCGTGCCAGCACCGCGGCTATCAGGATCGCTACGTCCTCCGGGCAGGGCGTCCGGATCGGCTGGTCCTGTATTGCCCGCGACACGGAACGCGTCGCCAGACTATCGAGTTCAGGGGACCCAAACGGGAGCCTGCCGGACTGCCAGAGCCCATGGTGCAGCTCTACTTTCACGCCTGCACGCCCGAGCGTCGGCGCATGGAAGTGGAGCAGGTAGGGCTCGACCGCCTCGATGAGGGGAGCGAAGCCAGCGGCACAGAGTCGCTCCTGAGCGCAGGTGGCCTGATCGGGGGCGACGAGGAAGTCGAGGTCAACCAAGCGTCGGGGCAGAACCTGGGGCCAGATCAGAGCTGCCAACGCGAGTCCCTTGATCGGTAACACAGGTGCAACCCCAGCCCCCTGAAGGACGCCCAGAACTTCCAGTGCGGCAGCGAACATGTGTGTTTGGTGATGTGCGAGGACGGCATGCTCGTGAGAGATCCGTTCCCAGTCCTGCTGGTCGAGTACAGACTGCAGCTCAGCCTCACGGATCCTGATGCTGAGCAGCGATAGAAGATGATGCTGAGCCGCGAACGAGCACAGGTCGTCGCCGGCCTCCAGCGCGGCCACAACCTGCCCCCGCAGCTCATCTGGGGCGGCCCCGCGCACGCAGGCCGCCAGTGCTCTGAGTGCTGGGGCAGTTGCCGGTGACTGCTCTCTTGGCATGATGAGCCTGCCAGGCGCGAGGATACTCGCCGGCGACCCCCGCGTCGATGGACGCATTCTGAGTATAGGGGAGTTAGGTCGGCTTGGGAAGGGTGCGGTGGAAGATCGAGAGGCGTGCGGGCCGGTGGTGATTCAGGGCGTCCGGCGACGTCTGAGGCGGAGAAGTTGCGCTGACACGCCCGGGGCCACCACACCGCCCTTCCCGAGCGGAACGGCCCGGCTGGCCGGCAGAGGTTCTTCGGGTGAGTTGAGTGCCAAGACCGCGCGCCCCCGCAGGCACCGCGTGGACGCTGCTGCCTCTGCCGCCGTCACCTGTATCACACGAAAAAAACACTGGGTCGAGAAGGGTTTGGCATGGAGAGTGTGCAACTCTACTGCTCCCTCCCGTCAGCGCACAGAGCGATTTCGAGAGAGTGGTATCGATGATTTGCCAGGTGAACCCATACAGAGCTCTCTTGGCGCTCATTGATGCGGTGGTCGTTGCGCTGATGTTGGTGCTGTCTGCCGTTGCGTACTTCAACGGTCAGATACCCGACCAGGTGTGGGACATCCTGCAGGTGACGGTCGCTCTGTCTGCGACCTTCCTCATGGTGTGCAATGCCGCGCTCGGCCTCTACAACCGGGTCTGGGAATACGCTACTGCTGACACGACGCTCGTCATTGCCGCGAGTGTTACGGTCTCGCACCTGCTGGCCGCATTGGCTGGCAAATGGATTGTCGGCCCCCTCCCGATCTCCGTATGGTTAACGACATGGCTCGGCACACTACTCGCCATCGGAGGGATGAGGTTTGCCTGGCGGGTTATCCGGCCTTACACAGCAAGGGCCGCCTCCCCTTCTGAAGGCACCCCCAAGAGGATCCTGATCTACGGGGCCGGTGAAAGCGGCCATCTCCTGATGCAGCAACTCCGCAGGGAGAGGAATGGGCCCTACCGGGTGGTCGGGTTCGTGGATGATGATCGCGCCAAACAAGGCGCAATCGTCGGGATCAAGAGGGTGTTGGGCGCTGGCGAGGACCTACCCGACCTCGCGGCCCAGTACCAAGTGGACGAAGTCATCCTCGCCATGCCTTCGGCGAGCCGCGATCAGATCCGGCGTGCGCACGACCTCTGCCAGGAGGCGGGGGTCTCGGCGAGAATCATCCCTTCACTGCTCGAGCTGATTCAGGAACCCCAAGTGCGAGACATCCGCGAGATCAGTGTCGAGGATGTCCTGGGTCGGGAGCTTGGGGTCGAGGATATCGAGCTGTACGACAACTACTTCCGAGACAAGACGGTCCTGGTCACCGGGGCCGGAGGTTCCATTGGGAGTGAGATCTGTCGGCAGATCTGCCGCTACGGGCCGAGGCGTCTGATCTTGTTCGGACGGGGCGAGAACCGCATCCACTGGATATACCTGCACCTGGCCGAGCATCATCCGGAGGTCGAACTGGTCCCCGTCGTTGCCAATCTCGAAGTGGAGAGTAGCATCGAACAACTCCTCAGGAACTTCCATCCTGAGGTCATTGTCCATGCCGCGGCCCACAAGCACGTGTACCTGATGGAGTACGTGCCTGTGGAGGCGGTCCGCAACAACGTACTGGCGACGGCTCGCCTGGCGGAACTGGCTGAGTCGTATGGCGTAGAGCGATTCATCTTCATCTCGACCGACAAGGCGGTCGCCCCCATCAATGTGATGGGTGCCACAAAGCGTATGGGCGAAGTGCTTCTCATGACTCGTCCGTATGCCGGCACCAACTTCATATGTGTGCGCTTTGGCAACGTGCTGGGGAGCGAGGGCAGCGTGCTCGAGATATTCAAGCGGCAGTGGCACCGAGGCGTTCCCCTCAGCGTCACGCATGCGGAGGCCACTCGGTATTTCATGAGCATCCCCGAGGCCTGCTTCCTGGTTCTTCAGGCAGGAGCACTCGGGAAGCATGAAGATACCTTCCTGCTCAAAATGGGCGGACCGGTGCGGATTGTCGATCTGGCTCGGGAGTTCATCACGCTGCAGGGCGGCAACGCAGACTTGCCGGGCGCTATCGAGATCACCGGGTTACGCCCGGGCGAGCGGCTGCATGAGGCCCTCACGGCTGAGGACGAGGAAACAGAAGCGACCCCTGGTGAACACATCGATCGCGTCATCAGCAATGGGAAGTTGCCAGCTTGGGAGCGGGTGACATCCTATTTGGAGCAACTGGAACGCTACGTTGAGGCCGAGGACGATGAAGGGGTATGCATGACGCTCTGCGAGGCTGTTGATGCTGAGTTATCCCTCGAGCACTGCCTGATGAGCCAGCACACCGGGACGCAGCAGGAGAGCGGTCTCGAAGGGGATGGGTAGGCGTTCGAGATACCGCTCCGTTCCGCGCTACCCCGAAAGATCCGAAGACCCATTGGCCCTGCACCTTGGCGGCGCATGCGCCGCCGTCACACGACGACCGGGCGCCGCGGATCAGGGCAGCCTCGCGCCGCCCCAGTGGATCTGGCCGGGATTCTACGACTACATCCATCAGAGACGGCACGCGATGTTCGGCTCGACCACCGATGTCTTCTCCACATGCGTGGATGCCGAGGGCAACGGCGACAAGCCGGTTGCTGTGGCGAGCGACGGGTACTTGTGCGCGCTCCGCTCACACCTGGCGCGAGGACACAGCCCGGCGTTGGGGAACTACACAGTGAGCCTGTGGCCTGGCGCCGTCTGCCGGCCGATCAACACGGGGATCGTAGCGGGGACCCATGATGACGTCGCGTGTAAGGCACCTCCGCGATGAGATGCGGGACTGGACGAACACGGTCTGCCTACATCGCGCACGGATAGTGACTGATGGCTACCAGCAGAACGAGGCGGATGCCACCATCATCAAGCGAGCCAAGGCGCTGCGTGATGTGCTGGAACAGATGCCGATCTACCTTCGCGAGGGGGACCTCATCGCCGGGACCCCCACCTCGACACCGGGGGCGTGGATCGTCTACCCGGAGTTCAGCCTGGGCACCGAGTCGATCGTGCAGATGCGCCACCACTTCGATGTCGGACCGGACTTCATCCGGAAGGCCCTGCCCGACGACATCAAGGAGTACTGGGAGGAGCGCAACCTCTATGCCCGGTATTGGGCGTACCGGCGCGAGTGCTTCGGCGATGAGACGCCACCGCCCGACAACTGGTACCAATTGGGGACGGCCCTCGGGCACATCACGCCCGACTTCACCGAAGTGCTGGAAGACGGCCTGGAGGGGGTGAAGCAACGGGCACAGCGCCGCCTGACGCAGGTGCGAGGCGACGATGCAGCGGGGGCCCAGTTCCTGCGGGCGGTCATCATCGCGGCCGAGGGGGCCATCGCCTTCGCTCAACGGTATGGCGAGCTGTCGGCCGGTCTGGCGCGACAGGCCGCGGACCGGCAGCGTCGAGTGGAACTGGAGGCCATGGCCGAAAGCACCCCTCGGTGTGTTGAGACGGGCGCCACCACATTCCGGGAGGCTGTCCAGTGCGTCTGGCTGTGTAACGAGGTGATGCACATTGAGGGCAATGCCTGGTCGATGTCGCCGGGCCGCGTAGACCAGATCCTCTATCCGTACTACGTTGCGGACATCGAGCGGGGCGAGCTGACGAGGGGATCGGCGCTCGAGCTGATCCAGTGCTTCCTTATCAAGTTCAAAGAGAACACCGTGTTTGGGCCCCGCGGCAACCCGACTCAATGCATTACGCTGGGCGGCCGGGATGCCGAGGGGCACGACCAGACGAACGACCTCACATACCTGTTCCTGAAAGCCGTGGGTGAGCTGAAGCTGCCCGAGCCTCTGGTGAACCTCCGTTGGCACGCCACCGTAACCGACGAGTTGATGAACGCGGCCCTGGACTGCATCGCCGGCGGCCAGAACATGCCGGTCTTCCTGAACGACGAGGCCACACCGCAGGGCTTCATGAACCTGGGGATCCCCGCCGAGGCGGCTTACGACTACACCCACGTCGGGTGTGGGGAGCTCGGCATCGCGGGCAAGCTGCAGGACTCAGCGCTTGGCGGGAGCACTGGGCACGTGCAGGCCCTGATGCAGACCTTGCACGCGGCCCGCGCAGCCGGCAGCCCACTGGGTGAGCAGTTCCCCGCGCTCGATGACCTGCTGGCCGGTCTGGCCCGCACGATGCGCCACAACGCCGAGCGATCCGCGACGGTGGCTCGTGCGGTGGGTAGCGTGCACGAGCAGTTCGGGCAGATCCCCTTCACCTCGGCGCTGATGCACGAGTGCATCGAGCGGGCCCGCGACCTGACGGTCCGGGCCGAGTACAACTTTCCGAGCATGAATCTGGGAGGCGGGTTCTCGAACTTTGTCAACTCGGCGGCGGCCATTCGCGAGGTGGTGTACGAGGACGGGGTCTGCGATCTCGACACGCTGTTCGAGGCTCTGTGCAGCAACTTTGAGGGACATGAGCAGCTACGAGCGGCGGTGCAAAGAGCGCCCAAGTTTGGGAACGATGACCCACGAGCTGATGACCTGATACCCGTCCTGGAGGGCATTCACGCGGAGGCGATTGCCGGATTGGCCGGCCCGCGCAACGGGGGACGGTTCATCGCCAGCGGCATCGACGGTGGGGGCCACATCAACGCAGGTCGCGACCTGATGGCGACGCCCGACGGGCGATTGGCTGGCGAGCCGCTGGCGCCGGGGATGGCGGCGGCCCACGGCACCGACCGCAGCGGGCTGACGGCGCTGCTGAACACGGTACAGAAGCTCGACGGCAGCGGGCACTGGCACGGTGGCTACACACTGAACATCAGGATGCTGCCGGATGCGTTCAGGACGCCCGACTCGCGGGCGAAACTGATCGCTGCTCTGAAGACCTACTTCATGGGCGGCGGCCTGAACCTGCATGTCAATTGCGTCTCCGCCGAGATGCTCCGCGACGCGCAAGAGCATCCGGACAAGTACCGCGATCTTCTGGTCCGAGTCTCGGGCTACAGCGACCACTTCACCAGGCTCAGCCCCGAGTTCCAGGCCGAGATCATCGCCCGCACGGAGCAGGCGACGGGCTGACGATGGCGATTCCGTCTGCGAGCCGACAGCGCGCCACCAGGACATGGAGGCGAAAGGGGCATGAGGCTACGGTGCAAGACCGGCGGTAGCGGCGGGCTCCGGGAGATGGCGAGTGGCGCGGCGTTGGCGGCTCTCATGCTGAGCCTTTGCTGCCGTGCGACCTGCGAGGTTCCCGGTGAGGGAGCCGGCGGTCTCTTGGGCGGCCTGCCGCCCGGGTCAGTGCTGCTCGAGGCGGAGTCATTCGAGCGAGAAGGGCAGTGGTACGTCGCCCCCACGCGGGTCGAGGTTGCTCCCTGGGGCTTGAGCGGTGGGAACGTGCTGGGCTCGAACGTGCGGGATGCCGTCGCAAGCAAGACAGCGGACCTCCCGGAAGGCAACTGGACGGTCTGGGCGCGCGTTTTCGACTGGGGCGGGGCGCCGGGGCACTACGAACTCACGCTCGACATCAACGGCCAGAGCCGGCAGATCGCGGTCACCGAACCGATCGCCAGTACGTATGTCTGGGAGCGCTGGGGCACCGTGGTGGGCGGGCCGTTGGCGATCGAGGTCAGCAACCCCGACAGCTTCAATTCGGGGCTCGACTGCGTGCTGTTTGTGCCCGATCCGGAGTTCGTCCCATCGAGTGGGCCTAAGGTCGAGCTGGTCGAGAGCCGGATCGAGGGGACGCTGCCGGGTGAGCCGGCATCGATCTGGCTGCGGCTGCGAGTGGTGGAAGCAGTTGCGAAGCCCGGGAACGTATTCGTGGCCGTGCTGCGGGCGACTGCCGAGCGACCGGGACGCCGAAGCGTCGTCTGGTCGGAGGAGATGCCGCTGCCCGACGACGACCGGGGCAGTTGGCCGGAGGGCCGGGAGGTCGAGGTCCCCGAAGTGCGGGTGCCCCCTCTCCCGCACCTGTGGCCCGACGAGTACACCGTCAATGTGGGGGTCCAGAACACGTCGCTGGCGGTTGGCGAGAAGCTCGCGACATTCCGGGAGGATGACACGGCGATGCCCCAGCCCGTGCGCGCCGAGGTTCGACCCCATCGCGGCTCACCGGCTCTCTTCATCGACGGTGAGCCCGACTTCCCGTTCGCGTACCTGAACCACGCCGGGGACCGGGAGCGGTATTACGCGCAGATGGCGGAGATCGGGGTCCGCTTCTTCACGGCTGGAGGCGGAATCGGCGCGACGCCTGACGGCTTCGACCCGGCCGGCTGTGACCGGCCGTTCCTGCAGGTCCTGCGTCAGCAGCGCGACGCCCTGATCTTCCCGCGGGTCGGCGTCACGGCGCCGCAGTGGTGGCTTGAGAAGCATCCCGAGGAGCGGGTGCAGTTCGACGACGGGACCGTCGGGCCGCAGTCGATGTTCTCCGAGACGTGGCTCGAGGATGCCTGCGGATGGATTGAGGACTACTCGCGCTACATCCGCCGTTCCCCCTATGCCAACCACGTCATGGGGATCCACATCTGCTCGGGAGTATCCGCCGAGTGGCAGTCTTGGGGCCTGTGGTCCGACCAGCGTGGGGACTTCAGCGCTCCCGCCGTGCGAGCGTGGCGAGACTACCTGCGGACCAAGTACGGCAGCGATGGGGCGCTGAGCGAGGCGTGGGAGCGCGACGTCAACATCGCCGAAGCCCCGATCCCGACCCGTGCCCGTCGCCAGGCGGACACCGGGTTCTTCCGCATGCCGGGCGAGCACCAGGACATCATCGACTTCTATGACTTCTATTGGCGCGGAACGGCAAGGGCGATCGAGGCCCTGGCGGCTGCCGCGAAGCGAGGTGGTGGGCGCGACTGGCTCGTGGGGTTCTTCTATGGCTACGCGATCCAACACGGCGGCAAGATGCAGGAGAGCCAGCACCTCGGTCTGCGCGAGATACTCGACTGCCCGGACATCGATTTCCTCTGCAGTCCGGCGATGTATTCCCAGCGGCAGCCCGGCGGGACCAGCACCTTCATGTCCCATACCGAATCGATCAAGCTCCGCAGGAAGCTCTGGTTCCATGAGGCTGACAATCGGACGCATCTCGCCGCCGACAGGCTGGCGGCGGCCGAGGACCTGTCGGAGACGCTGAACGTGCTGAAGCGTGAATTCGCACACGTGGTGACGCGGCAGGCGGGGGTGTGGTGGTTTGACATGCAGGGCGGCTGGTACGATGACCCGCAGGTCCTCGATCTGCTCCGGCAGATGAGGGAGTTCGGGGAGAGCAACCGCAGCCGGTGGCTGCCCAGGGCTGAGATCGCCATCTTCATCGACGACAAGAGCAGTCACCGACTGGCTCCCGAGTCTCCGTTCCTGCACGACGGGATCACGCAGCTCATGGCCGAACTCCCGCGGCTGGGGGCGCCCTACGACACGTACCTCCTCTCGGACGTGTCGGAGGCGGAACGGTACAGGATGGTGGTCTTCCCGCTGGCCTTCGACCTGACCGATCGAGAGCGCGCCTCGATCGACCGGCTCAAGCGCGGCGGTCGGACGCTGGTGTTCGTGGGGAAAGCGGGCATTGGCCGGTACGAAGGCGGTCGAGTCCGGCACGACCCGGCTCTGTCCGAGTCACTCCTCGGCTTCGTGCTGGAGGGCGACGAGTGGAGGCACGTGACCGACGGATCGTCGCAGATTCACTGGACACCGAAGCCTCACCCGAGTCTCGGAGAGCTGCGGCGCATCGCGAAGCAGGCGGAGGTGCATCTCTACCACGAGGAGGACGATGCGCTCTACGCC
>CBFDAZ010000072.1:0-12724 GCA_965602825.1 uncultured bacterium | reverse complement strand
TGCAGCCTCACGACCCGGACCTTGTGCGTCTCCGGAGCTGCGCGGCACCAGGGGGAGCCGCCCTATCAGCCGGTGGTGATCTCCACCTGCTGGTAGTTGAAGCTGTAATACGGTCTCTGACCGGCGATCACCTGGAAGTCGGTCCAGACGAGCCAGAAGGAAAGGCCGTCATCGGCGATCCACCTGGGGGCGATCTGGGGCTGGTAGGCCCGGGCGCCGGCGTCGCCACCGGGCGTCCATGCCGATTCCTCATGCACCTGCGTCCACGGCCCCCAGGGCTGCGCAGCCGTCCAGAAGCCCAGGTAACTCGGCTTGCCGAACCACATGCCCTTGGCGTCGCAGCCCATGCCCCAGTTCGCCATCATGTACAGGTCCAGCGGCGCGTTGTAGACGACGCTGGGGTGCCAGGAGTAAGGGTGAACCTCGGTGTTGACCCAGCCGGAGGGGAAGGTGTGCACGGCGCCCCGCTGGTTGATGTCATGGCTCCACGCGGCGGCGCCATCAGGGCTGAGGCCTGTGAAGTACTCATACTGAGAGCGGTCGAGGATGGTGTCCGTGCGTGTCCGGAACAGCGCCACTTGGTTCATGGTGCCCTCGGCGTTGCCGTTGGGCGCGTAGACGTACACGTAGCCATCACGGTTGTGCTCGTAGTCGCGGCCCATCTGAAGGACCGTAAGCAGCGAGAAGCACTCGCCGGGCTCGTTGAAGAAGGCCATGGTCTCATGGCTACGCTCCTGCCACGGTTCCCACCGGACGGGCGACCCATCCTGGTTCCGCCAGGTCTGCCCCAAGTCGGGCGAGTAGATTAGCTTCGCTCCGACAAACCGCGCACCGGGTTCCGAGAACCGGTGGTTCGGTGTGCTCAGGAACTCGTAGATGTGGTCCCCCAGAGCGATGATGCCGAAGCCGTAGTAGCGGTTCTCGGCGACGGGCAGATCGGGGTATCCCGGGACAAGCCCAAAGGTCAGGTTGGGCGGGTCGCCGGCGACAGTGTAGACCCGGGTGTTGTAGCCCGCACGGCCGTATCCGGGCATGTGTGGCCACCCGGCGCCGTCACAGAGGGATGTGTACTGCCTCCCATCGGCTGCCCATGTCATGTGCCAGTTGTCGCCGTTGCAGATGGTCCTGTGGACCGTGTCATCCAGTCGCCTAATACCCGCGATCATGGCCATGGCGACACCTCGGTGGTTCCGGTCCGGAATCGTGCACCGAGACTGTTTTCGCCGCCGGTTGAGGTGGGGCCTGCGGGAGTTGTGGAATCAGGTCACCGCAGATGAGTTCAGGGCTTCCGCCGGGGTGAACGAAGAGGGATGCGCCGAGGCGGCTGCGAACTGAAGCTCGCATGGACGTAAGGGCTCCGATGCTGTGGCCTCTCGTCCAGGAGGTGTCTCGATGCGATGTGGCCGCTTGCTGGTCCCGATCAACTTGGCGCTGGTGACGGCCCTCTGGTCAACCTCCTGCCTATACGCCCAACCCCAGACCATCGAGCAACTGCAGCAGCTCTTCGAGACCGACCCGGCGACCGCGTTCGAGGAAGCGGGGCGGATGTTCCAGGAGCCCATGCAGAGGGGCGACCTGGGAGCGATGATGAGTATCGTGAGGGCCCTCGCCCCCCAGGCCTGCGAATACTACTACGCGCTTCCGTTCGATGACATGGCTGACGCCGCGCGCCAGGTGGCGACGGAGGCGGGTGATTGGTCGGCGCTGGGTGAGGTGCACCTACTGAGCGCATGGGTCCACTCGGTATTGCACGGCCTGGTGACCGGGGGCCATCAGGATGCTCGACGGGCGGTTTACCATGCGGAGAGGGCCAAAGCGGCCTATGCCAAGGCCGGCGAAGAGAACCCCGGCGCGGACGAGATCGCGCAGCAGGTGCAGGGGTACGCGGAGTTGGCCGGTTGGGTTACAGGCGCCGTCGACAGGCTTCCCGCAGCCTGGGAGGAGCGTGTCATGGCGGTGCAGGAAGCGGATCGAGGGGGCAATGACGCCGAGGCGGTAGAGGGGATGGGCGCGTTACTACGTGAGGCGCTGCAGGACCCCAACGTCCCTGCCAACCAAGTCGCGTCGCTCTTGACCCTCAGCGCCAGTGCCGTCCGTCTGCGAACGGGCAGCCGCTTGCTGCCGTTGATGCGCGAACTCATAGAGCAACGCTTTCCGGACGGGAACGTGGGGTACGAGTTCCACGCCCAGTACTCCGACTCGTGCATCAAGGCGTGGAGCGGGCGACACGACGCGTTCTACCGCGAGTACTACTGGTGCATGGATACGTTCGACCCGACGAGGAGCGAGGTACCGATCCACTTGGCAAAGATGAGCCACAAGCTCAGACGGTTTGGAGGGCACCAGGAGGCGATCAATGTCGTCGCACGGTACACAGCGATGATCCGCTCCCGGGGAACGGTGCCGTCGTTCATGGTGCAGAACGCAGTCCAGTTCGTGTTCCCTGAGACCCCGCCCCGGCTGGCAAATGAGCTATGGGAGATCGCCCTGCTATACAATATCCCCAACAACAACGTGCATTCGTTCCGCCTGGCGCCGAGCCTGGTCATCAGCAACTTTGAGCGAGAAGGGGTGGATCCGCCATATGCTTTGCTGGCGGAGTGGCTGATCTCAGCCGCGGTGCAGCTTGAGGATCAGGACAGCAAGGCGACGGTAGCCGCCGAGGCGGTGTCGCTTCTGCAGAGCGCGGGATTGGAGCAGGACGCTTCAGCACTCGAGCAACTGCTGGCGTCCCTGACCGAGGGCGACACGGAGGCGGGACTCAAGTGCGCGCTGATCGTTGCCAAGCACGCGATCCGCACGGGTGAATGGGAGGAGGTGCTGGAGAAGCTCGGGCCGGCTGCAGAGGCGGCCGAGTCGGCGCCGTGTGCCGCGTTAGTGCAGTCGATGTTCGTGCTCGAGCAGGCGAATCGTGCATTGGGCAAGGACTCGGAGGCGGATGCCCTCCGGAAGCGCTTGACGGATCTGGTGGAACGGGTCTCGCTGGGCGCCAGCGAAAGAATTAGCTACCTGATCAGCCTGGCCGCAGCGTCTGACGACCCAACGACCCGCAGACGATTTCTGGATGAAGCGCACGAGACTGCGCAGCAGTCCAATGTGGCGGGCGTTGAGGAGGCCGTGGCGGTCCAGCTCGCACAGGCGGCGCTGGCGAGCGGGGATCTTGGCACAGCCAAGAGCACGCTGCTGGAGTTGGTGGCAGAGCAGGAGTCGAAGCGCGAGCGGCTGGCCTTCGACCCGCTGCTTCGCCAGCAGTGGTTTGCGGACAGCCTGGGGTCGTACCGCAAGCTGCTGAAGGTGGCGGCCCTGCAGCGGGATGCTGCTCTGGCGCTGGATTGCGCGGAGCGGATGCGTTCTCGAGCGCTGCTGGATCAGTTGGCCTGGCGGAAGGTGGACATGGGGGTGAAGCTCGACAAGGCCACACAGGAGCGGCTGGCAGCGCTCCGCGAGACAAGGCGATCGGCGTACAGCTTGCTGCAGCGGGCGATGGGTGGGGGGTCGTCGGTGCTGTCGGAAGACGAGCGTGGGATGTACATGCCGATCCGGGGGCTCTACATGCCCATTCGAGGTCCGTTGGATGAGGCGAAGCCCATCACAGAGGAGGAGGTCGCTCAGCTCAAGGCCCTGATCGAGAAGCTGGGCGCTGAGGAGGCGGCGCTGGAGTCAGCGATCCGCGAGCAGGTGCCGGCGTACTCGATGGCGGCTCAGGCGCAGATCCCGACCGCCGACGAACTTGCAGCGGTGCTCGCCCAGGACCCGAAGCTGGCGGTGCTGGAGTACACGCTGTGCGACGATGGTGTGGTGATCGTTGGCATGCGCGGCGGGAAGCGGCCGATGGTGTGGCTGGTGGACGAGTCGCCCGAGTCACTGCTGGAGCACATCACAAGCTTCCGGGAGCGGATCTGGCAGCGGAGGGAGGAGGTGAAGGGCGAGGCCCAGTGGCTCTACACGAAGCTCGTGACGCCGATGGAGGGGCTGCTGGTTGGCGCGGAGAGGCTGTGGGTAGTGGGGGATGGGGCCATCCAGCTCGTCCCGTTCGGCGCGCTGCAGGATGTGGGCGGGCGCTACCTGGCTGAGCGGATGGCGGTTGCGTACGCGCCGTCGCTGAGCCTCCCGCTGATGTCCCGGGGCGAGCGAGGGAAGGCGGAGCTGTCTGCGCTCGTCGTTGCAGCGCCAGAGACGGGAGCCATCGAGTCACTCGGAGGCGATGAGGGTCGCGGTCTGTACATGCCCATTCGGGGTCTTTACATGCCGATCCGCGGGCCGCAGGGCGTCAGCTCGGCTCTGACGAGCATGGCGATGGTGCCGCTACCGGGAGCGAAGGTGGAAGGGGAATCGGTGGTTGCGCAGTTCGCGGGTGCTAGCCTCCTCACTGGTGCAGAGGCCACGAAGCGGGCGCTGATCGATCAGGGGAGCAAGTGCGACGTGCTGCACATCGCTACCCATGGGTACGCCGACCCGGAGGTGCCGGAGTTCTCCGGGCTGCTTCTGGCGGGGACCGGTGAGGAGCCGTACTCGGTCCTGACTGCCCAGGAGGTCTACCTGTGGGATCTGCAAGCGCGACTGGTCACCCTCTCGGCGTGCCAGACAGGGATGGGGAGGAGCGTGGAGGGTGAAGGCCTTCTCGGTCTGACGCGCGCCTTCATCTACGCAGGGGCGCAGGATGTGGTGTGCAGCCTGTGGCCCGTGGCCGACCAGAGCACGCAAAAGCTGATGGGAGCTTTCTACGCGAACCTGAAGACCTCGGCCACGGTGGAAGAGGCGCTGACCCAGGCGCAGCGGTCGCTGCTGGCTGACGAAGCGACGAAGCATCCCTTCTACTGGGCGGCCTTCGTGCCGGTGAGGGGGTCGCAGTAGGGCGCGGATGGCAAGGCGAACCACCTGATGCCGGTGAGAGCGTACACGATCGGCGGTGGAGGAGCGACTTGAGCAGCAACCTGCGCTGTGGCCGTTGCGGTGCCGAGGCGCCCGAGGGTGCGCGGTTCTGCAGCCAGTGTGGATCGCGGCTAACCGCGGACGCTGCTCCAGCCGGCTCTCGCCCCGACCTCGACACCGTCTTTGCCCATCTGCGCAAGGGTGAACAGCGCCCTGCTACCATACTGATGACCGACGTGTCCGGCTACACGGCCCTCGGTGAACAAGCGGACCCCGAGTGGGTCTATCACCTCATCAACGAGATCTTCAGCGAACTGGTCGAATGCCTGATCGCTCACGGCGCCCATATCGACAAGTACATGGGCGACGAGGTCATGGCCCTGTTTGGTGTGCCCATCGCTCAAGAGCGCTCGGTAGAGCGAGCGGTGCGCGCAGCACTGGCCCTTCGTGATCGGCTCGAGGCTCTGAATCGCGAAGGTCGCTTTGGCTCCATAGGACTGGGGCTCCATACGGGGATCAACGTCGGGCCGGTCATGGTCGGACCGGTGGGCCATCGTGAACACGCGGACTACACGGTCATCGGCGATGCGGTCAACGTGACGAAGAGGCTCGAGGAGGAAGCGCCGGACGGGCAGATCTACGTGACGCGTGCGGTGAGGGAGGCGGTGGCGGAGCTGTTTGAGTTCGAGCCGATCGGGAGGCTGGCGCTGGCCGGACGCCGGCAGGAGATCGAGGCGTTCCGGCTGCTGGCCCCTGTGGAGACCTCGCCACTCGCAGCGCCCGCCGCCGTTGTGCCGCTGCTTGGCCGGGAGGACGAAACCCGGCGGATTGCAGCGGTGGGAGAGAAGGCAGCCGGCGGACCGCAAGCTGCGGCCTACGTGGTCGGCCCCGCGGGCATCGGGAAGTCACGGCTCCTTGACGAGTGGGCGCTGTCAGACGGCGCCCGCCGCTTCCGGATCGTCCGCTGCGCGTGTCATGTCTTCGGTCAGCACTTCCCGCTGCTGCCCCTGGCGCAGATCGCTGCGCAGCTGGTCGGCCTGCGGATTGAGGGTTGGCCCCCGCGAGTAGCGGGCGATGTGAGCCTGGCGCTGCAGCGCCTATCGGTACAGGATTCGACGAGGGAGCAGCTTGGTCGGCTACTCGGGGTCTTCGGCAGCAGACAGGGCGATGGGGATGAGGACTGGCGGCAGGGCCTGGTCTCCTGCTTCGGAGAAGTCCTCGGACACATGATCGACGAACGCTCGTTGTGCCTCCTGCTGGAGGACATCCAGTGGCTGGATGAGCCGAGCAGCGCGGTACTGGGTGATTTGTTGGGCGAACACACAGACTGGCCGGTCCTCGTCCTGGTGAGCTCCCGTGAACCGGTCGATCGGCCCTTCCCAGAGGCGTTAGGGGCTGAGATTGTCGGGCTGACGGCCCTGCCACTGGCGGCCATGAAGCGGCTCGTGGAGGCCTGGGCGGCTCCCGATCTGCTCCCCGAGAGCACAGTGCAGGCGATCTGTGAGCGCGCGGAAGGGCACCCGTACTTCGCTCACGAGCTGGTGTATGCGCTCCGGAGGGGCGTCGGCCCGGGAGTGGGAAGCGTCGGGCTTCCCCACACGCTCCAGGAGTTGTTCCTGGCCCAGCTCGACTGGCTGCCGCTGGAGTGCCGGGGGCTCGTGCAGGCGGCGTCGGTGCTGGGCGAGCCGTTGTCCGCCGAACTCCTGCAAGCAGCCATGGGGCCTCAGACGCCACTGAGTGCAGTACTGCTGGGCGAGGCGACCCAGACGGGGCTGCTGCGGCCGGCGTCGGTACCGGGGCAGTTCGTGTTCGGTCGCAGGTTGCTCTTCGAGGCCGCCTACGCGACGATACCGACGAGTCGCAGACGGGAAGTGCATTCACGCATCGCGAGCCACATCATCGACCAGAGCGACCACCTGGGCCCGGGTGCCGTCCACACGGCAGCGTATCACGCGTACCTTGGATTCGGGGATCATCGGGCCATCGATCTTCTGCTCGAATCGGCTCGGTGCTACAGACTCGGGTACTCGAACCAGCAAGCGATCCGGGATGCCACACGGGCGACTGAGTTGATGAGCAGCCTCGAGAAACCGGAGGTGTTCGTCGAGCAGCGCCTGGAGGCGCTGTGGCTGCTCGCGCAATCGTACGAGGTGCTGGGCGATCTCGACCGCGCCGAGGGAGTGCTTGCCGAGGCTGAGATTCTGCTCGACGAGTCGGGCAACCGGGAGATGGTGGCCCAGATTGCGCTGTCGTCGGGGACTCTGCACCTGATGCGCGGCGAGCTGGGCGAGGCGGCCCGGCACTATCAGCGGGCCCGGGACGAGTGGGAGGAGTTGGGGGACTCGACTCGACTGGCCCACTCGCTGTTGGGGATGGGTCTGTGTGCGTCGGCCGGCGGCGATCGAGATCGGGCGATCGCGCTGTTCCGTGAGGCGACGAAGCTCCCGGACACTGCGTTGTGGGTGCGGGCTGCTGCGCTCAACAACGCCGGCGTGGTGCTGCTCAGCGAGGGGCGGTACCCCGGGGCCGAGTCGTACCTGCGCGAAGGACTCGAGGCCAACCAACGGGAGGGCGATCGCCGAGGGGTTGCCCACTCAAAGGCGAGCCTGGGGGAGCTGTACTACCGGTTGGCCTGGATCGAGGAGGCGGCCAGGTGGCTTGATGAGGGCCTGGAGGAGGCCAGGCAGATCGAGGACGCGGCTTGTGTGGCGGTGCTGAGCCTGGTCCGTGCACGCGTGCACCTGTCCGCAGGCGAGCTGGAACTGGCCCGAGGCCTAATGGAGGACGCGCCCCTGCAGGCTGGCTCGGACCCAGATACCGACGCGCTGATAGCATTGACGCAACGTGAGATCGCGCTGGTATCGGGCGAACCGGTTGCTGGACTCGACGAAACAGGGACCTCGTCAGAGACGTGCCGCACGAGCGCGGTGTGTCTGAATGCGGAGGCTGAGACGCTCTGCCTGACGATTGAGGCGGCGCTCTGCTCGGACCAAACGGCCCAGGTTCAGGAGGCCACCGATCGGCTGACCGAGCGACTGGCCTCGGTGACGGACAGACACCTCCGGCGGTACGCCGAGTGGCTGCTGTCCCTCGCGGCCGGGGAACCGGCGGCTGCGGGCGGGATGCCTCCGCACGAGGAGGGGGAATGGACCATGTTCGACGTGCGCGCCAAGCGCCTGCAGGACCGACTCCGAGCGTGACGGCTGGCCGGCCGTCGTCACGCCCCCCGCCGTTGCAGCTCCCCGTATCAACGGTCGAAGCTCAGCAGAAGGGAGAAGGTTGATGGAGCTGGCGGCCAGTCTGCTGCTCCTGTCGGCGGCAGTCGCCTGTGGCGATGGAGGTCCCCGCGGGGTCTGGATGACCGCGCGGAAGGATTCGCGGAACCACGCCAGGGCGGATGTGCCGGGGACCATGGCGGACGCACCGGAGGAGGTCTGGCGCATCGCGACCTGCGGGCACGTGGTGTTCGCGCGGACCGTGCGCGTCGAGGGCCGGGACGCGGCCCTGATGCAGATCGGTCCGACGCTGCAGCTCGTGCGATGGTCCGGCGAGACCGTGTGGCGGCAGCTCACCCTGGGGCTCGGGATGGTGCTCGCTGTCGAGGACTTCGAGGGCGACGGGCGGCTTGAGGTGCTCGCGCGGACAGATGTGCGGACGGTCGTGCTTGTGGATGTGGCCACCGGAGAGCTGCTGTGGCGCTGGCAGAGTGCTCCCTCGACCCAGATCATTGGGCATGTGTTCAGTCGGACCCCGACGGGTGTGCGGTTCATCTGCTTCCCCAGTTACTCCACGGATGGCTTCTGTTTCGACTTCAGCGGCAACCGGCGGGAGCCGAGGCTGCTGTGGCAGCAGAGCTACGCGGGCAAGTACGGGGTGGGGTACGGGCCGAATGCGGTGCTCCAGGACATGGACCGGGATGGGAAGTTCGACATCGTGCTGAGTGGGAAGGTGCCGAGCGTCTCGCAGCTCGTGCTGGACGTAGACACCGGCGAGGTGAAGGTCGAGGCTCATCACGACCTGGACGCGTGGGGGAGGCCGTACGGGCTGCTGCACGCGACCGACCTCGATGCGGACGGATACCCCGACGTGGTCATGATGAGCTGTCAGGTTGAGGAGTACATCTGCGTCGCGCGCAATGTCGATGGCGAGCGGCTGGAGATGGTCTGGGGGCAGTTCATCGAGAAGGACTGGCCGACCGATGAGCGCGAGCTTCGTCCGCAGGTGACATCGGTGGCCGACCTGCGGGCCAACGACCGCCCGGAGCTGGTCGTGGGGCTGTGGGATGACGGAGCGTGGCGGACGGCGGTAATCGACCCGCTGCAGGGCTTCGAGGCGCGGCGAGGGGAGCTGCCGGGCCTGTACTTCTGGGGATGCCACGACATCACGGGCGATGGCCGGCCGGAGGTCATCTGCAGCGAGGAAGGCCAGCGCCTCACCGCCCGAGTCGGCATGCTGGTGGGGCTGGATGGAGAGACGTTGGAGCCGGTGGCGAGGCTGGAGTCGGCAGCGCTCTTCGCCTCTGGGACCTCGCCGATGCCGGATGACCGGTATTTCATGGCGATACGGCACAGCCCCGTGCCCTTCGCTGATGGCGACGGAACGACCGGCCTACTCGTGCGCAGGTTCCGGGGGAACGAGGAGACCGGGGTCTTTCTCTGGGGCGCGAGGCCCGAAGGTGAGGTCCGCCTGCGCCGCCTTGCGGGCCCCGAGTACACGGACGCCCACGTCACCGGGGACGAGCTGATCCTGAGCGACGGAACGGGCCGGACTGTGGCGCCCGGGCGAGGCCGCAAGATGACCGTGTCCGGCGGTGTGAGCCAGCCCCTGCTGTGGGAGGCGGGCGGCAGGCGGGAGCTGGTGCTCGATCTCGCGCGGAATGGCATCATCGGGGGCGTGCCGGACCTCAGACGTCCGGGCAAGCTCAAGGGAGCGTGGCGGATCCGAGGGGGATACCCCGCGCTGCACGTCGATGCAAATGGCGTTGCACGGCTCGCGGCGGCGGACCTGAGGGACCGTACGCATCCGCAGGCGCTGCTCTATACGGCACCACTCGGCTCGTCCAGCTCTCCGATCGCGATCGAGCTGAACCACCCCGTGTATGTGCGGGCACCACTCATGCCCTACGGCAACGGTGAATACCGGCTGCTGTGCAACTTGCAGACAGGTGTGCATACGCTGGCGTTTGCGGCGTACGATGCGAAGGGCGAGCGCGTGTGGTCGGATGACGGCTGGGGCGCTTACCCGAACACGATGGCAGCGGCCGATCTCGATGGGGACGGAGCCTGGGAGGTCGTGGCTGACGACCACGGGAGGTACCGCGTTTACAGCGATGGAGGAGAGGTGATCGCCGAGCATCCAGGTTGGCCGCCGGCGTACAACGTGCCGATCGTCGGCCCGTTCGGGCCGGATGGGAAGACAGCCGTGCTGCGTTCGGCGGGCATCAATGGCATGGCTCTACTCGATCCGGCGGCGGAGCAGGTCTGGTTCCGGAGCGCTCGCGTATGGCAGTACTACAGGAGCATACCGGCGGTTGCGGACACGGCCGGGACGGGCCGGCTCAGGCTGGGCATCATCGACGAGGATGGCGTGTTCGAGTGCCTCGACGCCAGCACCGGCGAGACGGTGTGGTCGGTGGAGCTGGGCTGCCTGCCGAGTGATACGTCGGTCGTCGCGGGGGACCTGACGGGCAACGGACGGGGCGAGTTCCTGGCGGGCCTCCCGGACGGCCGACTGGTGTGCATCGGGGAGGAAGATGGGCGGGGAAAGGTGGTGTGGGAGAAGCCGCTCGGCGCCTCGATCGCCAACCCGATCATCGCCGACGTAGATGGTGATGGGCTGGCCGAGATCGTCCTGAGCACATCCGACGGCTGCGTGCGCATCCTCAAGTGAGAGCTGACCGTCTGTCGGTCGGCCACGACGAACGTCGCGGGCAACCCGCTCTTTTGATGGTGATTGACAACGTAGATTGCCGTTCGCAGGGCAAGGGTGACCGCCGTGTCGGCCCGAAGGCGGGGGATCGGGGGGACGGGCGCCAGCATGGCGCCCACGACGTGCTCAGGATGAGCGTTAGGTTCAGCGAGGATGAACCTTGCGGGCGCGATGAATCGCGCCCCTACGAGGGTGAACCCACCAGTCATCCCCTGGGCGATAGCATGGCCGGACTGGACGGGGAAACGCGCCGCACGCCGCTCTTCTGACTCCTGACGCCCGCCGTTCGCCGTCGTTCCGCTGGCCCCGACTCGACCTACCGCCTTCCATTACCCAGAGTTGGCGTCCCTTGTAGGGGCGCCAGCATGGCGCCCGCGACCTGTCCGCGAAGGCGAAGTACCTGGCCCGAGTCCGTGCTGCACAGCGCCTGTGTTAACGCCTATGGCGCCCGTCCCCGTTTCTCGCATCCACTCGACGACGGCCTCTGTCTGCGCTTCCCAGCCCTAACGGATGCCGTGCACCATCCCGTCCGCGTGTACCGCGACCGGGCCGTCGGGTGAGTCCTCAAAGCAGACGACACTCGAGCCGGTAGGTCGAATGCCCCGGATTGGCACCCCGGTGGTTGCGTCGAGCACGTGCACGGCGCCGTTCTTGGTGCCGACCAGCAGGACGGCGCCGTCGGCTTCGGCCGTCCACAAGGCGGAGATCTTCTCACCGATCACGTGAGACCAGGGCACCTCGAGGGTGATCCATTGGTCGTTGCGCGGCTCGCCGGCGCGGTAGGCGATGACCGCACCCATGTCGGTCGCCGCGTAGACGAAGGGATGCTCGCCGGGCGGCTGATAGGAGGCCAGAGCAACGTAGCAGCCTGCTTTGCGTCCGCCGGATTGGGCGGCGAACTGCCCCGTGGTCCAGTAGGTCAGCAGGTACTTGTCGCCGCCGACCAGGAACTGCCGGCCCTCCCCGCGAGCAAACAGATTGGCGACCAGCACGCACCTCGGCAAGTCGATGTTGATACCGAACCGGTGGTCGTTATCGTAGTCCGAGGGCAGTACCACGTTGCCCGCGGCATCGAAGACGAGCGCCTGGTGGTAGCTGTAGAGGAACAGGGCCAGCACCTCGCGTTGGCCGTCGCCGTCGAGGTCAGTGACCGCGCCGCAGTTGAAGTCGCCCGCGATCCGGCCCCGAGCGAAGCGCAAGTACTTCTCCCACTTCACTTGCCCGGAGGGGTCGAGACAGTGGACCCAGTTCGCCCCGACGACGATCTCTGGCGTGCCGTCGGCCTCGAGGTCGGCGATCTCGACGAAGTCGACCGTTGGCGGCAAGGTGTGACTGCCCGACGGCTTGCACTCGAAGGACCAGCGCTGCGAGCCGTCGGAGTTGAGCAGGTAGAGCTTCGTGTCGTCACATCCGACGGCGAGCTCCATGGTGCCGTCACCGTCGAGGTCCGCGGCGTCGAAGACGCGGCAGGCCCCGCCCGGCTCGAACGTCCAGCGCGGCGAACCGTCGGCGCGGAAGACGGTCAGCCCTTGCTCCCCGACAACCACCCACTCCAGCGCGTCGTCGCCGTCGATGTCGAGCGCCCGTGCATGGGCGACCGGCGTGTTGAGCGTCACGGCAGGCTGTGCAGGCGCCAAGCCTTGGGCTTCGTCGGCCACGAGGGGCCGCTGCTGGTACGCGGCTGCCTGCTCGCGGGCGGTTGCCAGGATGTCCGCGAGTACGGGCCGAAGGCGCCGGCCGAGGTCACCCATGGACTGCGGCTCGCCCGGGGCGAGATCGAGAGCGCGGTTGCCGGGCTCGAAGTTGATCGACGTCGGCTCGGCCGCCTCAAGCCACGCTTCGCCTCCGGCGTCAACCCACAGCGTGACCGGTGCGCTGGAACTCAGCAGCGGGTCCGCCTCGGGACCCAGGCGGGTGAGCCCCG
>CBFDAZ010000071.1:0-12850 GCA_965602825.1 uncultured bacterium | reverse complement strand
GGTGATCCACTGCACGGCATCGTATGAGCACTGCTCGTCACAGACAAGACACAGCTTGTAGTACTTCTCCTCGCGCCACGCCAGGCACTTGTCGGCGTCGATTGTTGCCAGGCCGATCTGGATGTCGGGCTTCTCGTCGGCCAGGAAGGGTCTCAACGCGCCGGTCGGGCAGACATCACCACAAGCCGTGCAACTGAGCTCACACCACCCCACCTTGGGCTTGAGGATCGGCGTGAAAACTCCGTCCCAGCCAGCCTCCGCCACCGCCGGCTGCAGCCCGCCGGTGATGCAGGCCTTCATGCACTCGCCGCACCGGATACATAGATCCCTGAACTGGTCTTCGGGCATCGGGACCGGCTTCCCGCGCTTGCGGAGAATGGCCCCTGGCGGCCGGATGAGCTTCTGGTGGTGCTCCGCGCGTCCCAGCATCGTGCTGGCAGCCAGCCCGTAGACGGCGCCTCCGGCCAGCGCCTGGATCGTCTGGCGCCGGGTCACATCCACCGGCCGCCTTGCGCCCTCGGGAAGCCAGTGCGTCCCGAAGCTGGTCGTCTTCTCCTGTTTGCACGTAAGGCAGTCGAAACACAGGATGCACTCCGGCAGCTTGGTTGTCGTCGGCGCCTCGTCCGGGATGGCACCCATCTTGCAGTCACGAACGCAGAGCTTGCACCCGATGCAGCTTTCCGCGACGCGGCGCTTCAGCAGGCCGAACCGGCCGATCAGACCCAGCAGCGCGCCGAGCGGGCACAGGGTCCGGCACCAGTAGCGGCGACTGAGCGCCCCCAACAGGAGAATGCCGACGAACACCGCCCCCGCAACGATGCTGAGTTGGAAATGTCGCGCCGGCCACGGTTCCCAGTAAAGGTCGACCGCCAGGAGTTGCTGCCGGCCGTGAATGGCGATCAGGTTCTGTCCCACCGTCACCACGGGATAGAGAACCAGCGCGAAGGCACGGGTGATCAGCGGGATGGGGTCCAGGAACCAGCCCACCTGAATGCCAAACAGCGCCGACCCGATGACGGCGGCCAGCAGGTAGAACTTGACCTGCGGCCGGTTCGCCTGGGTCCGGCCGCGCTTCCGTCGGCGCCAGAGGACAGTGTCCGCGATGTCGATGCAGGTGCCCAAGGGGCAGACCCAGCCGCAGAAGGCCCGGCCCACGAGGAGCGTTACCGCCAGCGTACCAATGGCAGCCCAGAACATCATCACCGGCAGACGCTGGCCGCTTACCGTGGTCGTGACTGCGGCGAGCAGGTCCATCTGCAGGAATAGCTGAGGGGGCAGCGGGCCCTCCACCGGGAAGGTCGCGCGTGTCAGCAGGAAGACGAACAGGAGCAGGCAGGCGATCTGAACGACCCGCCTGATCCAGACCCAGACCATGGGGGCTTGCCTCCAACCATCTCGAGTAAGCGTTCACAGCAAAGGGCGCCGGTCTAAGGCTGGTCACGGCGCCCTCCTACAGCACCAGAACGTTTGGGGGCCGCTCTCCTCTCCCACCTCACCGCGTACCTGAGCTGCCGAAGCCACCGTCACCTCTCCCGGTCTCATCAAGCTCATCGATCCGGTGGACCTCGGCCCGTGTCACGGGGGCAATGACCATCTGGGCGATGCGGTCGCCCCGGTGGATGGCAAACGGCTCGTGGCCCATATTGGCCAGAATCACCTGCACCACGCCGCGGTAATCGGCATCGATCGTCCCCGGCGCGTTCGGGATGGTGATCCCGTGCTTGAGCGCCAGCCCGCTGCGGGGACGAACCTGGGCTTCGTAACCCTGCGGCACCGCGATCCGCAGGCCGGTGGTCACCAGTCTGATCTCCCCGGGGTTCAGTGTGATCTGCCCGTCGATGGCGGCCCGCAAGTCCATGCCGGCACTACCAGGGCTGGCATAGTCGGGAAGGTCAAGCCCCTCCGCTTCGGGAAGAACCTGCACATCAACTCGCACTCGTCCGTACACAACATGCTCCTTTCTCGCTCTCCTGGGCGAGCCGCATAAGACTGAGGGGTAGCCACCTTATTCCGCTCCGCCAGGTTGAGGCCCTCTTGGCGCCGGCGAGCTACGCGCTTGTGGCTTGGCCAACCTGGGACGGGCGGGGCCCGTTTGGCTGTTTGCCAGAAAGCGGGTCCCGGCGACTGTCACGGGGGCACACGACCGTCAGTCTTCCCTGGCCCCCCCGCCGAGGAGAGATAGAGAGCAGGCCGGAGGCAAGTATGGAGTTCGGAGTCATCGCTCGTTGCCTCTCCGAGTACCCCTGGAGGGACTTCCGCGAGACGGTCGGGCGGCTTGGAGTGGAAGCCATAGAGCTCGACACCCGCCCCGACGCCCACTGCAACACATGGTCGCCGGACCTGGACCCCGGGGCGGTGGCGGCCGAACTGAAGGCCTCGGGGCTGCGCGTCGGCGCCTTGACCGCCTTCACAGACCTGGTGCAGAAGGACGATCAAGCCCTGGAACGCGAGGTCGAGGCGCTGCGGGGAGTCCTGGATCTGGCGTTTCGGTATCGGACTGAGGTCGTCCGCGTGGCCCCCCAGCGACCGAAGGCGGGCATGTCACGCGAGGAGATGCTCGACTCACTCCTCCGCGGCTCCCAGTGGGTGCTGGAGCACGCGGAAGAGAACGCAATGCTCGTCTGTCTCCAGAATGACGATGAGCTGCTGCGGGATGCCGAGACCTTCCGGTGGCTTATCGATGAAGCCGACTCCTACAACCTCAAGATAGCGCTGGACGTTGTGGAGCTTCTGCGCTCCTTGGGCGATGTTGAGGCAGTCCGAGATGCCGTGAGCGCCCTGGTGCCCGACGTCGGGCATATCGTCTTGCGAGACGCAAAGCTGGACTCGTCGTCAGGCGTCCTGACGGAGGTACCGGTCGGGCAGGGAGACTGCCCGGTCGAGATGGTCGTCTCCGAGATGATGGGAAGCAACTTCTACCGCCCCTTGTACATGGGATATCAGGGCGAGGAGGATGTTGTGCAGTCAACGAAGCAAGGCATCGACTACTTCCGCGAACTGCCAGAGAGACTCCTGGCGGAGGTGGGGGCACTTTGAGAATCCGCAATGCATCGGAGATCGAGCCCCTGACGGTTGAGGCAGGCGCACAAGGCGTTGAGATCCAGTGGATGATCGATGAGAGTGCCGGTGCGCCGAGCTTCGCCATGAGGCGCTTCCGGATTGAGGCGGGTGGTCACACACCGCGCCATGCCCATCCCTGGGAACACGAGGTCTATATCATCTCGGGCCGGGGGGCGGTGCTGGCCCAAAAGCAAGAACTCCCACTGGAACCCGATGACTCCGTATTGGTTGCACCGGACGAGGAGCACCAGTTCAGGGCCTCCGGCGAGGAGCCGCTGGTCCTTTTGTGTCTGGTGCCGAACGGGCCCGCGACGGCGAGATAGGATGCAGCTCAAACGGCGCTTCCCGATATCTGGCGTCGCGCGCGGTGCCGCGCTGCTCGTCCTCCTGGCGGCGCCCTTGGCTGCGCAGACCGCAGCGGGCGAGGTCCGCTTCACCGTGTTCGGCGACAACCGAGGCGAGCGGGACGGCCACCAGCCGAGCGTATTCGGCACTCTGGTCCGGAAGATGACCGCTCTCCGACCTGACTTCGTGATCGGCACCGGTGACTACATCTACGGCTCCGGCTCTCAGGACGGACTCCGGGCCCAATGGAACGAGTTCTTCCGCTTCATGGAGCCGCTTCAGACGTACAAGCAAACCTACTTCGCTCCGGCCCCGGGCAACCACGAGATCTCCGGCGGGTCGGGCCGCAGGCTGTTCCTCGAGTACTTCAAGCGCTTCTACTTCAGCTTCGACTGGGCCGGCAGCCACTTCGTGATCCTCGACACAGAGACGCCCGGACAAGAGAGTCGCATCGCGGGAGAGCAGCTCGAGTGGCTGACCCGCGACCTGAATGCTGCCCGGAACGCGGCACATACCTTCGTCGCCCTTCACCGGCCGCTCTTCCCGGTCGGCTCGCACCGGGGCGACTCGCTCGACAAGTACCCCCAAGAGCGGGACGCTCTCCACGCGCTCTTCGTGCGACACGGAGTCGACTGCGTCTTCGAGGGCCACGAGCACTTCTACCACCATCAGACCCGTGATGAAGTCCAGTACATCATCACGGGCGGCGGCGGCGCTCCCCTCTACGCCCGTCCTGACAAGGGCGGCTTCCACCATTTTCTGTATGTGACGGCGGACCAGAAGCGGTACAAGATGGAGATAGTACGGGCGGACTGAGCGTTCGACAGCCCGGGGACGGCCGGTGGCCATTCAGCGCCGCGAGCGTATCTTGCCCTGACGGCAGCGTCAGGGGGAAGCATGGCCCCCCGCTGGCGGACCCCGAGGCTTCCCGTGTAGCGAGGCGTTGCACGCTTGCCCGTTGCGGGGCGCTGTGCTATACTCCTTACCAACAGCCTTGCCTGCCATGTAGCACGATCATAGCGCCCTACAACGTACCACTGAACGCAGCAAGGGAGGCGACACGTGATGATGCCAAGGGCTCGGCTGCTCTGCATCGGTGTGTACCTTCTAGCCCTCGCGTCGGTCCTGGTAGCATTCCCCGGATGTGGCAAGCGTCCATTCAGCATCATCGAGTCAAGGGCCTGTAAGACCGTCGACTCATCGGGACAGCCTGGCCCGCAGGCCGCCGTGTTCACGGCTGAGGATGAGACGGTCTACGTCTGGTTCCGGTACGCCGGAGCCACGGCCGGGCAGAAGCTGAAGGTGAAGTTCGCGCACGTTGACGATGCCGGCAACCGAACGGAGCAGGAGATCCAGACGGATCTCAAGGCCGGCGAGTCCGTTGGGCACGCGCAGATGGGGCCCCGGGAGGGCGCGAAATTGACTCCGGGGGACTACGAAGCGCAGATCGCGAATGAGTCTGACATCGGCTACGGGGCGCCGCTGAAGTTCACCGTAGAATAGGCCTGCGGAGTCGGCCGCGTCTGTCGGAGCGGCCGGGTACTACCGCAAACTCGTTTGCCCGCCGGGGGAATCGGCTGTGCTTCGCCTGCGGTCTACTATCCTGGTCCTTGTCCTCGGCATGACCGCCTGGAGCGTGGCGGTGTACCGCTCGTCAGGCCCCGATGCGGCCGGCATCTGCCAACACCTGGGGCACCAACTGACCGAGCTTGGCCTGCCCGGCGTCGGCACTCTATTCATCACGAGAGCCTCCAACACCTACCGCCAGCGGGTCCGGGAACTCTCGGCCGCAGGGCAGCCTCGGGCGCTGATCGTTGAGACCAGGATCCAGATGGCCGAGTGCGAATCGGACCTGGCACGCATCTTCCTGGCGAGAGGCAACCTGGAGCGGGCCGCCTACCACTTCGCTCGCGCCCGCGACGGTGCTCCTGAAGTGGAGACGACCTCTCGCTGCTGGGAGGCCTACGTCGACGGACTGGAGGAGGAGCCGGGAGCCAAGGCGCGGCTGCTGGGCATCTTCGTGGACCACCCGGACGACCCCCTCCCAACGTACCTGGCGGGTCTGCTGTTCGTGGACGAGGGCAAGACCGAGGAAGGGCGCCACTACCTCGAGAAGAGCCTGGAAGCGACCGGCGGCGATACCTACGACACGCGGATGGCGCTGGCGCGGTCTTGCGATGCTCTGGCCGACAACTCGGCCGCCGCCGAACACGCGAACGCCGCGCTTCAGTTGGCTAGTTCGCCCGGCCACAAGCGCGAGGCGGCCGTCCTGTTGGGTCAACTCGGGGCCGCTCATCCCTCCCCCGTCCTGCTATGGATTGAGGCCTTCGCGAGCCAGCACCGCTCCGGCCTCATGGGATCAGCGCTGATCGTCATGGTCCTCCTGTATCCCACGTTCCTGGGGTGGGCCGGGCGCCTGGTACCATCGGGGGCGGCCTGGCTGTATGTGCTTGCTCGGTCGTCAGAGCCGTCGGCAGTGCAGGTCTACGAGGCGGCGCTGAAGAGATGGCCGAACAACATCCCCCTGCTTCGGGCCCTGGCCCGGGCCTATGGCCGCGTCGGCGTGGGGACAGCGAGGGCAGCCGAGCTCTACGAGCGTCTGTGGCTGTTGTGCCCCGATGACCGCGAGGCGCTGGCCCAGGCCGCGCGTCTGGCCCTGGAGTGCGGCCGAGATAGCGAAGAGGCGGTGCGCGCGTGCCAGACGTGGTTTGAGTCGCACCCCGACCACCCCAAGGCCCTCGCCATCGCCTCGTACCTGGCGCGCGCGTGCCGAAAACGTGGCGTCAGCGCCCCCGAATCGGCCTTGCCGGCCCTGCAGATGGCGGTGGAGGCCGCTCCCACCGACCACGATTTGCATCGGTACCTGGGCGCGATGTATTGCCACTACGGCCGTCATAAAGAGGCCGCTGCAGTCCTTGAGCCACTGGTGTCGGCCGATCCCACCGACATCGAGAGCCGCACGGAGTATGCGCATGCTCTGATCGGCCTCGGCGATGGCTATACCGCGTACCGCCACCTATCTGCCCTGACGCCGGGTGCCGAGGTCACCACCGATCTCTATCTTGCGGGGATGGTTGCCCAGAAGGAGGGTCGGTACAGAGAAAGCCTGCGGATCCTCCAGGAAGTGATGCGGCGAGATCCGGGCCTGTTTGATGTGCAGGAGCGCATTGCGGTAGCCGCTGCCAGAGCGGACGACACGCGCTGGGGCCCCATGGAGGTACGTGAGACGCTGGCCGCCCACGAAGCGTGCGTCCTCCACCGCGCGGACCATCCGGATCACCACCAGGTGCTCCTCCTGGGTCTCAGACGGGAGTTCTCCGATGGCCTCGCCTTCCCGCAGCTCTTCGCGGATCGCCTGGGCCGGATGGCGGAACTGGGCAACGGAGTGGCCGAGATTCTCGAATATGGCTCGGATGAGGAGGCCTACTACGTCACCTATCGGATGCCGGACGGAATGCAGCTCTCGAAGATCCTCGAGAGCGAGGCGCCCGTAACGCCAGAGCGGGCTGAGCAGGTGATGGTCGGACTTCTCAGTGCGCTGCAGGCACTGCACGAGAAGGGCGAAGTCCACGGCGACCTCAGGCCCTCTGCAGTTTGGGTTGGGGCTGACGGACACGCCGTCCTGGTGGGTGCCGGCATCTCGCAGATCGCCGAAGCCAATCAGCAGACGAACCCGCCGGGTGCCCGGTCGCCATTCTATGTGGCACCCGAGGCCGTGCAGCAGGGCTCCGTCACCGCCGCCGCGGACATCTACTCCGCCGGCTGCATCCTCTACGAGCTTCTCGTCGGCGCGCCGCCGTTCGGCGGACCGACACACTTGGCGACGATGATGGCTCACGTCACCGTAGCGCCCGAGCCGCCCACCATGCGGGTGCCCGGCATCCCTCGCACGATGGACGACATCGTGGCGCTGGCGCTGGCGAAAGACCCGGAAGAACGCTTTGCCTCGGCTGCCGACTTCGCGGAGGCCTTGACCTCGCCGGTAGATGTGGCGGCGGGAGAAGCGCCCGAGCCGCAGGCGGCCGACACCCCCGAACCGGCCGCCGCAACAGCCCCAGCCCCAACGCTGCTCGGAACGCCTCCTGAATACCTGGCGGCCCAGGAGGTCCCCGCGGCGCCCGCCGTCCCACCCGATCCGAGCCGGTGGTGGACCTTCTACCACGGTACCGCGCTGGTGGCGCCCGCCCGGTTTGCGAAAGTCTACCGGGGCATACACCGCCAGACGGGAGAGACACACGCCATCAAACACCTGCAGGTGCCGCGTACGCTCGGTGTGCCGACCGGACCGGGGGACGCCCAAGTGCATGCGGCGAAGCGGCTCTTCCTGACCGAGATGCATGTCCTCCAGGCCCTGTCGGAGGAGAGTGAGCCGATCCCAGGCATCGTGCCGATGGTCCAGGCGTACCGTGCGGATGACAGGAACCTGGCCTACGCCATGCCGTTCTTCCCTGAGACGCTGGCCGAGAGGATCGAACGCCTGGGGGCCATGCCGGCGCCCACCGCTCTCTCTGTCGCTTCGGCGGTCGCTGATGCCCTCGTCGCCTTGCACGAGCGACAGATCATCCATCGCAACGTCAGCCCGCACAGCTTGATGTTCGGCGACGAGGAAGAGGTGTCTCTCGGTGGCTTCGACCGGGCGTGTTACCTTGGCGACCGTGGCCCAATGCTCCTCACCGAGCGGGAGCTCCATTCAGCCGCTGTCTCCCCGCTGCAAGTCCTGGGGGATGTGCGCTTCCTGTCCCCCGAGCAGTGCCGCGCCGAGGACTTCGACCAGCGAGCCGACGTGTATGCCCTGGGCTGTCTCCTCTACTACATGTTGGCCGCCAAGGCACCCTTCGACCGCGCTGACCAGATGCAGGTTATGATGGATCATGTGAGCGGAGAGGTGCCGCGACTGCGGGATCTGGGGGTGGCCGTGACCGGAGAAGTCCAGGACATCATCGACCGCGCACTCGCCAAATCGCCTCACGAGCGGCACCCCAGCGTCAGCGACATGCGCGAGGCAATCGCTCAGCAGATGACGCAACTGCCTGGTTAGCGACCCGCTGCGCCCACCTTAACGCGCCCCGTCGGCCTCCCCCTCGCCTCCTGCTGTTATGTCCGAGGAGTTGGTCCCCTGCCAAGAGGACCCACCGGCCCGACCCGGCGAATAGCTTCTGTGCCAAGATCGGGCCACAAGCAACGGCCTCGCCACCGAGAGGAGCGATCCCCATGTCGGGCATTGCCCTGGCCGAGATCGACACCCCAGCCTTCATCGTGGACCTGCCCAGACTCAGGGCCAACATCCAGCGTGTCGGGCAGTCCGCCGCCGAAGCAGGCCTGGAGCTCCGGCCCCACATCAAGGCTCACAAGACGCCGGAGATCGCGAGGATGCAGGTCGATGCCGGAGCCCCGGGGGTGACTGCGGCCAAGGTCAGCGAGGCAGAGGCCATGATCGACGCCGGCATCCCCGATGTCTTCATCGCCAACGAGGTCGTGGGCGAACAGAAGCTCCGGCGGCTGGCACGGCTCTTCGAGCGCGGCTACCTGTCGGTGGCTTGTGACAGCGTGGCCGTCGCGCAAGGCTACAGCCAGAGCCTCGAGCTCGATGTGATTGTCGAGGTGGATATCGGGGCGCACCGATGTGGCGTGCCACCTGAACGGACGGCGGAACTGGCCGACGCAATCGGCAAGCTGCCTTCCCTCAACGTCGTCGGCGTCATGGGCTATGCCTCGACCGCCTACCAGGCGCGGACGGACGAGGAGCGAGAAGCCGCCGCGGCCAGGGAAGGAAAGCTCCTGGCCGACGTAGCGGCCGATCTCCGGTCACAGGGGCACGCCATCAAACGCGTCAGCGGAGGCTGCACGCCGACCGCGACCGCGTACCGTAAGGGCTGCGGATTGACGGAGATCCGGTCGGGCACCTACGTCTTCTATGACATGAACCAGGTCGATCTGGGAGTCGTGACGCCGGATGACATCTCCGCCACAGTACTGGCCACCGTCATCAGCAAGCCCGAGCCGGGGCGGGCCATCGTGGACGCCGGCTCCAAGGCCATGGCCACGCAGGTGAAGCAGCTCTCCGCCGGCTTCGGCTGGGTGAAAGCCGACCTCGGCGCCTACCTCAACCAGCTCAACGACGAGCATGGCTACCTCGACCTCGGGCAGGCCGAGCACGACGTCGCCATCGGCGAGAAGATCGAGATCATCCCACCGCGCGTGTGTACGGCTCTGAATCTGTACGATGAGCTCTACCTGGTGGAGGACGGTCGAGTGGTCGATGTCTGCCGGGTAACGGCGCGAGGTAAGAGCCAGTAGGCCGGGCTCGGGCCCTACCACTCCTCGTCATCGACCATCTGGCGCCACTGCTCGCGGGTCAGGCACATAACGACCTGCGACCGGTCGCCGTCTACACGCTCCACTTGCTCGAATCCGCACTTCGCATAGCAGCGGCGGGCGGGGAAGTTCTCTTCCTGCACCACCAACTCCAGCCGCTTCAGTTTGGCCTGCTTGAAGGCGTACTCGACCACCGCCTTCAGCGCGTGCTCGCCGAGCCCCTGTGTCCGATGCTGCTCGTGGAACAGGTGGGCATGGATGCAGGCACGACCCTCCTCCCGCCCGATGTCGTGCAGCAGGACCTCGCCCATGGGTGCGGTGTCGGCTGCCGACGTGACGGCGAAGTAGAGCAGGTCAGCACCGACCGCCGCCTTCTCGTACCAGTCTGAGACGTCGACATCAGCGGCCGCGCGCGCCTCCAGGAAGCCCGGGAAGTCCGGGTCCCGGATCTCGACACTGCCTCGCTTGATGGGTTCTCCGTCGTAATAGGTCATGGACTGAACTCCCCCCGCAGTCCCGCGCCACGGAAGACTTCCCCTTCGCTGCCCCCGCACCTGCTTATCTCTGCACTCGGCTTGCCCCAAAGAAAGCAATAATGCGGACAACTTGCCCAGCAAAGTTGATGGATCAGTAGTAGCCGAGGTCCTGCAGCCGCTTCTCGACGATCGCCGCATCGTCCACGGCCACCCCCTCGACCGAAGGGTGCGGCCGGATCGATCCCTGCCAGTCGGTGACACGCTGCGTCAGTTCGCTCACCCAGTCGGGGTGACCGTCCGCGAGGTTGGCCTGTTCGCCGGGATCGTCCCGCAGGTTGTAGAGCTCATGGCGCCCGTCGGCCCGATGGATCAGTCGCCAGCCGGCTTCGACGACGGCGGCCATGTGGCCCAGGTGGGGCTCGAAGTTGAAGCGAGGGTTCTTCCGCCGGGCCGACTGCAGGCTGCGCTCGCCGAATGGTTCGCGCTCGGAGACCGCGTGGGATCGTCCTCGTGCTCCCTGCCCGGCGAACAGGTCGACCGTCTCCGCCATGGTCGGGGGCAGGAACCGGTTCGCCTCGGCGGCGGAGGCCACGCTGTATGCCACGTCTGCCAACTGGACCAGGGCGTCAGAGCTCCGCCGCTCGCCGCTCGCCCCCGGCACGCGGACGATGAGGGGCACCCGGAGCAGCGGCCGATACATGTCGGCCGCCCGCCCGTGCCCCATGAGCCCCCGTTCCCCGAGCATCTCACCGTGGTCCGCGGTGATGGCGACGATCGTCTGGTCCCATAGGTTCAGCGATTCGAGCCCCTCGCGCAGTTGCCCGATCAGCATGTCCTCGTAAGCGATCCCGCCATCATACAGGCCGTTGACGTGGCGCAAATCCTCCTCGGAGGCAGTGGCCGCCAGATCGAGCATCCGCCGCATCCTGCGCAGCAGCGACAGCCGCTGCCCCAGAGAGATCGGCTGACGGCAGAAGCGCGTGGTGAAGGGCTGCCTGGCCACGTATGGATGATGGGCGTCGTTGTACCACAGCAGCGCTAACCACGGCCGATCCACACCGCCGACCCACTCCAGGAACCTCGAGGTCACTGCTTGCCCACCTTCGTCGGTCCATCCCAGCCGTTGGGCGACATACTTGACGAAGGGCCGAGTCAACGACACCGTCTGGCGGGGCATGAAGAACTCGTCAAAACCCCGCTGCAAGCCGCAGCGAGGGCCAAAGAAGGTGTTCGTAGAGCCGGCGAAACTCCTGTAGCCGCTCTGTCCCACCGCCTCCGGGAGAGTCGGCATGTCCGCCGGCAGCGACCGGTGTCTCTCCCCGAGGTGCTCCCTCGGCGCGAGACCGGTCAGCAACGTGAAACACACCGGCAGCGTCCACGAAGACTCGGCGTAGGCCGCGTCAAACCGCACCCCATCTGCGGCAATGGCGTCGATGTTCGGGGTCGTCGGCTCCCCGTACCCGTAGCAGGAGAGGCGATCGACCCGGGCCGAGTCGATGACGGTAAGCAGGATGTTTGGCCGATCCACGCTGCGTCCTCGGAGTCATCGGTGTGGGTCTGGCGAGCGCCAGACCCGTATTCGTCCGACTGGCGGGCCAATCCTTGTGGTCAGAAGTACCCCAGGTCCTGCAGCCGCCTCTCAACGGTGGCCTCTTCGTTCGGCGAAAGCCCCTCGACCGACGGATGAGGCCGGGCGTTCTGCTGCCAATCCAAGACCATATCGGTAAGCGCCTGGGCGCGGTCCGGATGGCGGTCGAGAAGGTTGGTCTGCTCCCACGGATCATCGGCCAGATTGAGCAGCTCGTGGGCGCCAGTACTGCGGTGTATCAGCTTCCAGTCGTCCCGGACAACCGCCGTCGCGTGGCACAAGTGAGGCTGCACGTCGAAGTTCGGGTTCCTCCGCTGGAAGGCTCGTGCGCTGCGCTCGTTGAATGGCTGGCGCTCGGAGATGGCGTACTCCCGGCCCCCACTCCGTCCCACAGAGAGCAGGTCGATCCGTCGGGCTGCGCCCTCGGGAAGGGAGCCCTGCACGCCGGCGGCTGAAGCCACGGTCTGCGTGACGTCCGCCAGTTGCACCATTGCCGGCGAGACTTCCGCCGCCGGGCGCCGCCCGGAGCCCTTCACGACGAGCGGCACCCGTATCACCGGCTGGTACATGTCAGCCGACCGTCCGTGGCCCGCCAGCCCCCGCTCGCCGAGCATCTCCCCGTGGTCGGCCGTGATGACTACCAGGGCCTCATCCCACAGACCATGCTTCACCAGCGTCTCCCGCACGCGGCCTACCAGCATGTCTTCGTACGCCAGGGCCCCATCGTAGAGGTCGCTGAGGCGCTCCAACTCCTCCTCCGAGGCGGTCGCCACCAGTTCCGGAGGACGCCGCAGACGGCGCAGGAGGGTGTTACGCTCCCAAAGTGACATCGGGCGGCGGACGAAGCGGCTCGTGAACGGCTCCTTCGGCGCGTACGGGCTGTGGACATCGAAGTACCAGAGCACCGCGAACCACGGCGCCTTGAGCCGGGGGACCGACCGCACGAAGTGCGATGTGATGGCGTTGCCGCCGTTGTCCGTCCAGCCGAGGCGCTGACCGACGTACTTGACGACCGGCTTGAGCAATCGGATGGAGCGGGCGGAACGGTAGAACTGCCCGAAGCCTC
>CBFDAZ010000070.1:0-13015 GCA_965602825.1 uncultured bacterium | reverse complement strand
GCGTGAGGTCCACGGCGCCGCCCGTGCAGTGGCCCGGGGGGCTCTTGTCGTCGGGGGGAGCGACGAACCGGTTCACCTGCCGCCGGAGAGTGTTGTACGGCCACTCCGGGTGTTGCTCGACCATCTGGGCCCAGAAGCCCTGATAGATCGTCGTCTGGCGCTCCAGGGAGCGATAGCCCTCCGAAACGTAGAGGTGGATGCCGGCGGGCAGGCTGTCCTGAGCGCGGCGCAGCATCTCAGCCACGGTCTTCCGCAGCCAGATCCGCCGGTCCCAGCGGACGAAGACGCCGTGTTCGCCGTCGATCAGCTCGATGAGCGGGTCACCGTTCTCGTTGATCGCGATCTTGTTGAGAGCCGCCATCGGCTCGGTTCGGGGCCGCTTGCGCTGCGCTTGCTTCATCGCTCTTGGTAGTACTTCCCTTCGTAGATCACGGCAGCGTCGCCGGTCGCGATCACCTGGTTGTCCTCTCGCCACTCGACAAGCAGGTTGCCGCCCTTCATCTCGACCAGCACCCGCCGGTCGGTCAGATCATGGAGGGCGGCGGCAACGGCCGACGAGCACGCGCCGGTGCCGCAGGCGAGCGTCTCACCGAGGCGTCGCTCCCACGGCCGCATCAGGACGTGGTCCCGCGATGCGACCTCGACCCAATCGACCGTCGTCTTGTCGGGGAACATCTCATGGGTCTCGATCGCCGCACTATCCTTCGCCCAATGGGGGCCCTCGCGCCCGTGGCCGATGATGACAGCATGAGTCGTTCCGAAGCTCACACCGGTGATCGGGTAGTCGCGACCGTTGACGGTGATTGGGTAGTCGAGGAGACGGTCTGTCGGCGCGACGGCGGGCAGCCTGGCAGTTTCGAAGATCGGCTCGCCCATCTCGGCACGGACCTCTCCGTTGTCCAGAATCGTGCAGCGGCGCAGGCCCGCGATGGTCTGAACGACCATGTCAGCCGGTGCCACGTCGCGCAGGTACGACCACTTCGCGACGCAGCGCAGGCCGTTGCCGCACATGTCCTCGGTGCCATCCGGGTCGTAGTAGCGCATGCGGACATCGGCGGTCTCGCCGGGGGAGACGACGAGCAGTCCATCCGCGCCCACGCCGAAGTGGTGTTGGCAGATCGGGACGGCCAGGGCGGCCCAGTCCTGGTCCGCGGCGTCCGGTTCCCAGATCAGCGCGAAGTGGTTGCCGAGACCATGCAGCTTGGTGAAGGGTAATTCCATCGGTCTTCCTGGTATCGGGACCAGTAGCGGTCTGCTCCACGGCGCGGAGCGTCGGTCAGCCGAGGCGGTCAGAAGCAGTCTCAGGTCTCGGCTGGAGGTGTGCGAAGGTCTTCGAGCCAGGCTTCTGCCAGCCGGGCTGCTTCCTCGAACCACTCTCCCGACGGGTCTGCCACGCTGAACCACCAACCTGTGGGGCGGCGGTTGCCCAGCTCCATGTGCCGCGTGAGCAGGGCACGCCGCGCCAGGGCGAGGCGCTCCTGTTCGGCCTGCAGGCCAATGCTCTGTATGGTCCGGCGAGCCGCCGTCGCCTGCTCGCCGCCGGTCAGGGCACGGATCTGCCTCCGAAGATCAGCGCGCTGCTGCTCGCACGCCGCCAGGCGAGGCGCAAGCTCGGCCAGGTCCCGCCGCACCTTCCGGCGCGGCTCCGGGTCGCCGGTCTGTTTCTCCTTCCGGCGCAGCCCGCCGCTCAAGCGCTCCAGCTCGGCTCGGCGGGCACGGGCTTTCCGCTCCGCGGCCACAACTCCGCGCAGCTCGGTCCGCCGCTCCTCGATGGCCGCACCGGTTGCGCGCAGCGTGTGGCGCGCCTGGGCCAGCTCACCGGCGATCTGGCCCCATTCGTCGCCCCTCTCGTCGGCCACTACCGGCAGCAGGGATTTGAGTGAGGTCGCCGCCCGCAACCGCTCCAACAGCCTCTCCTGTTCGGCGATGACCTCCCGCCATCGCTGTCCGAACTCCCGAGAGGGGATCTCGGCGGCGCCGAACGCCTCTGCCAGGTGCTCCGGCAGTCTGAGGGTGACGTTGGTCGCGGCCAGCGCGTCGTAGGCCCGGTGGCGGAGCCTGAGAACCGGGAAGGTGCGCATCGAGGCACACTGTTTGTTGAGCTCTTGCAGCCAGAACCGGGTTCGCGGGACGTAGGCCGAGGCGCCCTCGTGCAGGACGAGTACGGCCTCACTGCAGAACATGACCGGACCGACCAGAGCTTTGCCCGCGATGGCGACATCCGGGCCGAGGGCCGCCTCAAGAACCTCAGCCAGGTCTTCCAGGAACACCACCCGTTCACGCGTCGGGATGACCAGTGGTTCGGGGCTCAGCTCCGCGCGGACCTCGGTGTCGAGGACGCGCAGCGTGCCCCGGCCTCGGCCGGGCACGACCAGGTCGAAGGGGATGGCGCCCTCGCCGAACTGGTCGAGCTGGTACATCCCCTCGCCCCTGACCGCCTCGTCGTATGTCTCGCGAGCACAGGCACCGACGCGGTGGCACAAGAAAGCCTGAAGGGCCTGGAATCTGGGCCTGGTTGCGGTCTCCCGGTTGAAGCGGAGGTAGTCACCCGTGGCTGTGGCGTGCAACAGCTCCGGGCGGTAGCGGAGCAGGTCCGCGTAGTGCTCGACGATCAGCCGCTGGTAGGCCTCGCTGACCGTCGCCTCGGGCATCTCACGGATTGCCGACCGCAATCGGCTGACCAACTCCGCCGCCCGCTTCTCGGCCGCTGCTCGGACCCCGGGGTCGGCGAGGAGCGCGATCGTCTCCTGCACGCCCCATGTGAAGAGCTCGAGCAACGACTCTCCCGCCGCCGCCACCGAGACGTCCCGCGCTATCTGTTCTACAGGTCCCAGTTGAGCGACGCCCCGCCACCCGTACGCGGTCGTTGCCTGATCGATGAAGTCATCGAGGCTCTTGGGGTCCGGGCCAGCCAACTGCTTGAGCGGAACGCCGACCTCTCTGAGATCGGTGACGTGCGGCGGCTCCTCAGCCCCGAACAGGCAGGTGATCTCGCCAACGGCGGCCCACAGGTCGCGGTGGGTCCAGTCGTTGTTCGACCATAGCACGAACCCCTCGCCAGCCCGGCCGCGACCGTGGAGCTTGCTGAAGTAGTCGGAGTCGTGAACACCGGCGACGGTGATGAGGTCGGGCGCCTCTCGATCGAGGATAAGGCGCAGGACAGCTTTGGCTGGCTCGTCCCAGAAGACAGTCTGGCCGAACGCGACGAGCGGGGCATTGAGCCGCCGGAGTTCCGCGACGACTTCGGCCCAGCCCTCCGCCGGAGGATAGCGGACCTCCGGCTGCTCCGGATAGGCCCTGGCCATCGCACAGCGGTTGCAGCGCTCAACCTGACACTGGGTTACCATTCATGCCTCTGGGACGGGTTAGGACCGGTCCACTTCCGACGACTAACCGGACGGGGCGCCGGACTCCTATAGCACAACAGTAGACGTAAGGGCGTTACCTCCGGCCCGGCGGTTAGCCTTCGGTCTCCTCCCCATCTGCCGGCGCCTCCCCGACCAGCGTGATGATCGGGAGCACGATCGGCCGACGTTCCGTCAGGGCGTACAGGTACTTGCGGACGGCTGCCTTGACCCTCGCCTTGAGAATCTCCGGATCGCGGATCTTCTCGTCTTTCACCTCGCGGACGGCCTCGAGAGCCCGCACGTTAGCTTCGTCAACAATCTCCTGAGAATCCTTCATGTAGATGAACCCTCGGGAGTAGGCATCGGGCGGCGCCAACGGCTCGAAGGTCTGGGCATCAACGGCGAGCACCGGCAGGAATATGCCGTCGCGCGACAGATCCAGTCGGTCCCGGATGACGGCCTCACCAACATCGCCCACGCCGAGCCCGTCCACATTGACCGCCCCGGCCGGCACCGGCTCTCCCAAAGCCACCTTGCCGCCCGCAATCTCGACGACGTCGCCGGGGCTGAGGAGGAAGACGTCCTCCGGCGACACCCCCACCGTACCGGCCAACTCCCGGTACCTCACCATGTGCCGTAGCTCGCCGTGGGTGGGGACCACGTACTGCGGCTCCACCAAGCTGAGCATCAGCTTGAGTTCCTCCTGGCTGCCGTGGCCGGAGACGTGTACCCGCGCCTCCGGGCCATAGACCACGTGGGCGCCCTGGCTGAGCAAGCTGTTGATGGTTGAGGAGATCAGCGTCTCATTCCCGGGAATGGGGCTGGCCGACATGATGACCATGTCACCCTCGCGCACCTTGATCTGTTTGTGCCGCCCCTCGGCAATTCGGGAGAGGGCGCTAAGCGGCTCTCCCTGGCTGCCCGTGGTAAGGAGCGTGACCGCATCGCGCGGGAGACTATCGACCTCGGTGACCGGCACCTGCAAGCCTTCGGGGATGTCGAGGTACCCGAGCTCCTGGGCGGTGCCAGCGATGCGTGTCATGCTCCGCCCCTCGATGGCGACGCGCCGGCCGCACTCCTCGGACACATCAACGACCTGCTGGATGCGGCTGACGTTGGAGGCAAAGGTGGTCACGATAACGCGAGCTTCGGCCCTGCGGAACAGGTCGCGGAAGGCCGCGGTGACCTCGCGCTCGGAGGGCGTGTAGCCTTCCCGCTCGGCGTTGGTGCAGTCGGTAATAAGCAGAACGACACCGCGGCTGCCCAGCTCGGCCAGCTTGTGGAAGTCGGTAGACTGCTCGGGAGGGGCGGCCTGGTCGAACTTGAAGTCACTCGTATGGACGATCAAACCCTCATCGGTCTCGACCCCCAGCGCGAGCCCGTCGGGGATGCTGTGGTTCACCCGGAGGAACTCCAACCCGAAGGACCCGATCGATCGCTGCTCTCCCGCCCGGACCTCGATCTGTTGGCTTCCGGGCTGAGGACGGAACTCCTCGAGCTTGCCGTTGAGCAGCCCCAGGGTAAGCGGCGTGCCGTAGACCTCGAGAGACATCTGCTCGAGCAGGTACGGAGCGGCGCCGATGTGGTCCTCGTGGCCGTGAGTGAGCACCAGTCCGGCGATCCGGTCGCGGTTCTCAAGGAGATAGGTCATATCCGGGAGGATAACGTCCACGCCAGGCAGCGTCTCATCGGGAAACATGACCCCGGCATCGATGATGAGTATCTCACCACGCTGCTCGAGCAGCAGCATGTTCTTGCCGATCTGCTTGGTACCTCCGAGCACAATGACCCGTACCGGGCCTGCCATGAGACGATCACCACACTCCACATGCCGAATGGCGGGCGAAAGGCGAGACACGCGGGAGCCGCATCAAGTCCGCGTTGGGCACTAGCCCCTGCTTACTTGCGCTCACTGAGAAAGGGGGCCAGGCGGCGCATGTCGTCCACAAGGACGGGGCGTAGATCCTGGCGGTGCAGAGCGGCAGCCGGATGGTAGAGCGGCACGTAGGTCATGCCGTCGATGACGCGCGGCACACCGTGCTCGCGAGAGATCGCGAGGGTCGGGTCAATCAAGGCGTGCAAGGCAGGGCGGCCGAGCACACAAATGACTTTGGGGTTGATCGCCGCGATCTGGCCCACCAGATACTCCCGGCAAGCTTCGACCTCCTCGGGCAGAGGATCGCGGTTCCCCGGCGGCCGGCACTTGACGATATTGGTGATGAACACTTCGGGGCGCCGCAGATCGGCCTTGAGCAGAAGCTGATTGAGTAGCTGCCCCGCGGGCCCGACGAAGGGGCGGCCCTCCTGGTCCTCGCGCTTGCCGGGGCCCTCGCCGACGAACATCACGGCCGCGTCCTCCGGACCCTCACCCGGCACAGCGTTCGCTCGCGAGCGCCAGAGCTCGCAGTTCTTGCACGCGCGCACCTGTTCAGCGATCTCCTCAAGCAGAGACAAGGCCCATCCTCTCACAGACGGCACGGATCTTGGCCGTGTCCGCTTCACTGGCCTCGGCCAATGGCAGTCGTACGCCACCGAGCGGGAAGCCACAGATCTCGGATGCCCGCTTCACGCAGGAGGGGTTCCCGGACTCCAGGAAGCAGGCCTCACAGAGCGGGAAGAGCTGGTGGTGCAGCGCCGCGGCCCGGTTCACGTCGCCCGCGTGGAAGGCCGCGACCATGTCCGCGACCTGGCGGCTGGCGACGTTGCTGACCACGCTGATGACCCCTTGCGCGCCGAGGGCGAGCATGGGGAGCGTGGTGAAGTCATCCCCGGAGTAGACGACGAAACCGGCGGGCGCCTGCCGGCAGATCTCGCTGATCTGCTTCATGTCGCCGCTGGCTTCCTTTACGGCGACGACGTTGCCGATCTCCGCCGTACGCAAGACCGTCCCGGTCTCGATGTTCTTTGAGGTGCGACCCGGCACGTTGTAGATGATCACCGGGAGGTCGGTGGCCGCTGCAGCCGCCTCGAAGTGCCGATAGAGGCCCTCCTGGCTCGGCTTGTTGTAGTACGGACCCACGATCATGATGCCGTGGACACCGGTCTTGCCTGCCTCCCTGGTGAGTCCCACAGTATCGCGTGTCACGTTGTTGCCGGTGCCGGCAACGACGGCCGCTTTGCCGTCAACAGCCTCCACGACACAGCGGAACAGGTCCAGTTTCTCCGCCCTGGTGAGTGTAGCCGATTCGCCGGTTGTTCCGGAGACGACGAGACCGTCGGACCCGGTTCTGGCGAGCCGCTCGGCGAGCTCAGCCGACCGGCCGAAGTCAACCTCGCCGTCCTCGTCGAACGGCGTCACCATTGCCGTCAGCACGTTCCCCAAGTCGGTCATAGAGCAAAGACCCCCGTGGTTGGCCCCAGGTATCAGGGGAGCAGCCCGCGCTCCCGCATCTTCATCGCGATCTGCACGACGTTCGTTGCCGCGCCCTTACGAAGGTTGTCGGCGACCACCCACATGTTGATCGTGTTCGGCACCGTCTCGTCATCGCGGACTCTGCCGACCAACACGGCGTCCTTCAGCTCCGCTTCCCGCAGGTCACGGCTGACCGGATAGTCGCGCTCGAACTCATCCCCGCGGACCTCGAGGGCATTGGGATCCGGGCTCTTGCCATCCATTACCACAACACCGGGAGACTGCCCCTCGTCCCGCAGGATGCCGAGGGCTTTGTCCGCGGTCATCTCGTCTTCGAACTGCACGTTGATCGATTCTCCGTGACCGATGAACACAGGGACGCGCACGGCTGTGGCGTTAATGGCCAGATCGGGTTCGCCCAGGATCTTGCGCGTCTCGTGGACCATCTTGAGCTCTTCGCGTGTGTAGCCGCTGGCGTCGAAGCGGTCGATGTGGGGGATGTACTCGAAGGCGATGGGATGGGTGAAGACGTTGGGGCTGAACTCGGGCGGCTGCTGGCCCACGATCTGGCTGACCTGCTGCTCAAGCTCCTCCATCGCCTTGGCGCCCCAGCCCGAGACCGACTGGTACGTCGAGACGATCACGCGCTTGATCCGCGCCGCCCGGTGCAGGGGGGCGAGCGCCACCACCATCTGGATGGTCGAGCAGTTCGGGCTTGTCACATGGGGGGTGTCCTGTGTGACGGCGTCCATATTGACTTCAGGGACGACGAGCGGGCAAGCCGGATCCATGCGGAAGTCGCCGCCGTTGTCGATGACCCTGGCACCGGCTGCTACGGCGACGTGCCCCCACTCCAAGCTGGCGCCCTTGGCTCCTTCGCGGCCAGCGAAGAAGACGACATCGAGGCCCTCGAAGAGACTGCCCTCAGTTCGGCGCACGAGAAACTGCTGCCCGCCGAGGGTCTCGGGGCGCTCCTCGGTCGCCATGACCAAGAGCTCGCCATCGATCGGGAACTGCCGTTCCTTGAGTACGGCTACGATGCGGTCACCGACCGGGCCGACACCGACCAGTCCAACTCTCACGAGATCCTCCCCCGAGGACGGAGGGGCCCGAATCCGCCGGCCAGAGCGATTGGCGTTAGCTACCTGCGACCCGTTCGGGTCTGATTCGAGCGCCCGAAGAGCAATCCCCGCCGAGATAGGTGCTTAGAGTAGTTTCTCCAGACCGACAACAAGCCCCTTCTGCTGCAGGACATTGCGGACCGCCAGTAGGACGCCGGGCATGAAACACTCCCGGCTGGTCGTGCGGTGCTCGATGCTAAGCGTCTCACCCGGGCCGCCCAGAATGACCTTCTGGTCGGCGACCACACCATCCATGCGTGCGGCATGAACGCCGATGCCACCTACCTGGCCGCCAAGCACCCCTTCGAGCCCGACCAGCTCGGGCTGCGGGGATTGCATCGCCGATCCCCGCGCGTCGGCCATGCGCTGTGCGGTCATCAAGGCAGTTCCGCTTGGCGCGTCCTTCTTGCCGGGGTGATGCATTTCCGTGATCTGGGCGTATTCGTAACGGGTCGCGGCCTCCTGGGCGAACCGCATCATCAGACAGGCCCCGATACTGAAGTTGGGGGCAACGATGGCCGGGGTCTCGGCCTCGTCGCACCGCCTGGCAATCTCCGCCAGATTGTCCTCCGAGAGGCCGGTGGTGCCGACCACACAGGCGACCTTGCGGGAGATCGCTTCGCGGACGTTCTGGAGCACGGCGTCCGGGGCGGTGAAGTCGACGATGACGTGAGGGTCCGCGCGGCTGATGGCGGCCGTCATCGCGGACTCGATGATCATGCCCGAGCGGCGACCAAGCACCCTCTCCCCCAGATCGGACCCAGCGCCAACGGGGTCAGCGCCCCCTACCAGCAGCAGGTCGGAAGCATCCCGAACGGTCTGGGCCACAAGCTGACCCATTCTTCCACAGACGCCATTGACGACCACACGGATCTCGTTCATCGCGCTTCTCCCCCGCGGGCTCGGTCGAGGCCCGACCGGGCACGGGCGCCGTGCCGAGCTCTCTTGATGCTCCCATCACGCACTGCCTGACCGGTGTCGGCCGGGACATGGTTGCGGTCGAGGGGGCCGGCAAAGGCCTTGGCCGAGAAGTCGTCTGAGAACAACTCACTGGCGCGCTCAGCCAGGTCGGCGGCCGTTACCTGGGCGATCCTGTGCATGACCTCCTGAGGCTCGGTGATACGGCCTCGGTGGAGGAGCGAGTGCCCCAGTCGCCGGGCCTGAGCCCCCGGACTGTCCATACCCATCTGCATCGTGGCCAGAAGGTATCCCTTCACCCGCTCCAGTTCACGAGCACGCAGCCCTGCGCGCCGAACCTTCTCGACCTCGCGCGACAGGAGCGCCACGACCTCCTCCACCCGCTGCGGGTGAGTCCCCGCATACAGGGCGAGCATTCCTGCCTTCTCGCACGGCATGTGTATCGCGCCGACGTTATAGGCCAGGCCGCGGCGCTCGCGCACCTGCTGGAACAGGCGCGAACTGGGTCCGGCGCCGATGGCCGAGGCCAGGACGGTATCAGCGTACCGGCGCTCATCCCGCCAACCGGAGGCGGGCACGGCCAGGCAGAGATGGGCTTGTTCGGTATCGCGGTCGAGAATCCTGCTCCCGCGGGAGACCTTCGGCCGGCGGCTGCGGAATCGGGGCATCGCCGGTGAGCCGGGGGCGCCATGTGAGAGGAGAAGCTCAATCAACCGCTCGTGGGACACGTTGCCGGCTGCGGCAACGACGAGGGCGCCAGCGCCATACCACTTGTCCCGGTGTGCGAGCAGGCTCTCGCGGTCGATGCCCGTTACGGCTTTCGCCGATCCATGGATCGGCCGGCCGAGGGGATGGGTGGGCCACAGCAGACGCAGGGCGCAGTCGTGCACGACCTCCTCGAGACTGTCCTCGTAGTCGGCGATCTCTTCCAGCACGACGGCGCGTTCAGTGGCGAGCTCTTGCTCGCCGAGGTGCGAGCTGAACAGCATGTCAACCATCACGTCGATGGCGATATGCAGGTGATCGCCCAGCAGAGCGCAGTGGAGGCAGGAGTGCTCTCGGTCGGTGAAGGCGTTCAGGTCGGCGCCCACGGCATCCAGAGCTGCGGCGATGCCGAAGGCGGAGCGGCGGGCCGTACCTTTGAAGAGCATGTGCTCCAGGAGGTGGGAGATTCCGGCTTCGGAGCGTCTCTCCCGCGCCGATCCGGCAGGGCTCCAGAAGCTGACGGAGGCGATGCGCCTGCCGGGCATCGCCTCCGTGACGACTCTCAGTCCGCTGTCAAGTGTTGTCTGCCTGATCATCGGTTGCGAGGGCTATCGCTTGCGGGGCTCGCGCAGATAGGCGTTGGAGCCCGGCGTCCCGGGCGCGTCGGTGTCCTGAGGCGCGGATCGGGGCTCGCGCCGAGGCGGCCGAGGCCGCGAGGAGCCACGTCCTCCTCCTCCTCCTCCGCCGCCGCCCCTACGGTCCCGTCCCCCGCCTGGCGGGCGCGGTAGCAAGGCCTTCATACTCAGGCGGATCTTGCCGTCTTCACGCGGCTCCAGGACCTTGACTCGGACCTCGTCGCCCACCTTGACAACGTCCTCGGTTCGGCGGACGTCCTCCCAGGCCAGCTCCGAGATGTGGATCAGGCCCTCCTTGCCCGGGGCAACCTCGGCGAAGGCGCCGAAGGCCGTCGTCTTAACGATCTTCGCGTCCAGCTCCTGTCCGGGCTCGATATCCCTGGTCAGCTCCTCGATCATCTGGCGGGCGCCGGTAGCGCCCTCCTCAGTGCTGGCAGCGATGAAGATGATGCCGTCGTCCTGGATGTCGACATCGACATCGTACTCCTCTTCCATCTTGCGGATCGTCTTGCCGCCGGGGCCGATGACGAGGCCGATCTTCTCCTTGTCAACCACCATGCTATAGATACGCGGCGCGTGAGGCGAGAGCTCGGCGCGGGGATAGGGGATGACATCGGCCATCTTGTCGAGGATCTCGAGGCGCCCCTTCCTGGCCAGTTCGAGGGCCTCCGCAAGCACCTCGGTTGGCAGGCCCTGCACCTTCATGTCCAGGTGGATGGCGTTGATCCCGTCGCGGGTGCCAGCAACCTTGAAGTCCATGTCGCTGCCCAGTTGGTCCTCTGCGCCCTGCAAGTCCATTAGCAGCGCGTAGCGGTCGGGGCCGTCGTAGACCACGCCGACCGAGATACCGGCGACCGGGGCGGAGATCGGTACGCCGGCATCCATGAGGGCAAGGGTGCTCCCGCACACCGACGCCATTGAGCTGGAGCCATTGGACTCCAGCACTTCGCTGACCAGGCGGATCGTGTAAGGGAATTCCTCCTCGCCCGGCAGCACCCGTTTCAGGGCCTTGGCGGCGAGGGCCCCGTGGCCGACCTCGCGCCGGCCGGGCGACCTGAGTGCCCGTGTCTCGCCAACGCAGAACGGCGGGAAGTTGTACTGGTGCATGAAACGCTTGTACTCTTCTTCCTGAAGCGTCCGCACCAGCTTCTGATCGCGGGTTGCGCCCAGAGTCGCGACGGTCAGGACCTGCGTCTCACCCCGCGTGAACAGGCCAGCACCGTGAACGCGCGGCAGCATGCCGACCGCAATCTCGATTGGACGGATCTCGTCCATCGCGCGACCATCGACCCGCACCCTGTCCTCCAGTATGGACCGGCGGGTCGCCTTCTTGGCAATCTCGTTCATGGTGGCGCGGACGTCAAAGGTGCAGTCCGGGTGTGTCTCTGCGAGCGCCGCTTCGAGTTCGCCCGCGACCTGGTTGAGCGTCCCGTCGCGCTCCGTCTTGCTTGCGATGCCCATCGCTTCGACGATGGTCTTCTCGGCCTGCTCGTACACGTAAGCGCGGACCTCGTCGTTCGGCTCCCAGAGTGGGTAGTCAGCCTTGGGCTTGCCGGCCCGCTCCATCAACTCCTCGATCGCCTGACAGATCGGTTGGCACGCCTCGACGCCCATCTGGATGGCCTCTGCCACAATCGGTTCAGGTACGCTGAGACCAGACATCTCGATCTGCACCACGCCATTCTTGGTCGCGGCCACCAGCACGTGCAGATCGCTCTCAGTCTCGAACTGCTCAAACGACGGGTTCAGCACCAGCTCGCCGTTGATGTGCCCGACTTCGGCCGCTGCGAAGGGCCCACTGAACGGCACATCAGACAGCGATACGGCGGCGGAGCCGCCGATCATTGAGACGATGTCCATCGAGTCCTGGTTCTCAGCGGATAGGGCCGTCGCAATGACCTGCACGTCATTGCGCAAGCCCGAGGGCAGCAGGGGGCGGATGGGCCGATCAATCTTGCGGCAGGTCACAACGGCCTCGTCTGAGGGACGACCCTCACGCTTGAAGAACCCTCCGGGGATCCGCCCCACGGCATACATCTTCTCTTCGAAGTCCACGCGAAGAGGGATCATGTCGAGGTGCGTCAGGGGTTCGGTGCTTGCGGTACACGTGACGAGGGCTACTGTCTCACCGTATGAAACCAGGACCGAGGCATTCGCCTGTCTGGCGAGGCGGCCGGTCTCGAGTGTCAGGGGCCGCCCGGCTACGTCAACTGTTACTTTCTCCATTGCTCATACTCCCCATTGTTGGCCAAGCAGGGCCGGCAGGGGAGCTGTTCAATGGGTAAGGATGAGGAAGCAGGGAAAGGAGGGGGGCTGTCTGAGCGCCCCTGCTTTCCCTGTTTCCCCGCTTACCCTTGAGCCTCTCCCTCAACCCGCACTCCGCTTAGCAGGATGTGTTGGCCAGAGGATCGCCGGCCCACGTCAGTTCAGCCGCGCGATGGGGCTGGCCGCTCCGGCGGCCGCCTATCGCCTCAGCTTGAGTCTGGCGATGAGCTGGCGGTACCTCTCAGTGTCCTTCTCACGCAGATACGTGAGTAGACGCTTCCGTTTGCCGACGAGCTGCAGCAAGCCTCGCCGGCTATGGTGGTCTTTCCTGTGCTCTTTCAGATGCTCGTTGAGCTGGTTGATCCTCGCCGTCAGCAGGGCGATCTGAACTTCGGGAGACCCGGTATCGCCCTCGTTCCGCTGGTACTCCTGGATAAGTTCCGTCTTCTTCTCTGTGGTCAACACCTCTGGTGCTCCCTGTTCCTCCGGCCGCCAGTGGCACGACCGGACGCGACGTCGGGTTTCCGACCACCGAGAGCGGCGCCGGGAGGCTCACCGGTCCCAGTTGGCGGTCATCGCGTGCCCTCGGACTATAGCACAAGGCGGGCTGAGTGTAAAGCTACCGCAGCTCCGGTTGGGGCGCGTCCGGGGGTGCTTCCGTGTTGCTTTCCA
>CBFDAZ010000069.1:0-13219 GCA_965602825.1 uncultured bacterium | reverse complement strand
GTATGCGGAGAAGCTCGGCGGGGATCTGGAGGAGTGGGCGGTCGTTGGGCTGCTCCACGACTTCGACTACGAGAAGTGGCCCGAGGCGCCCGATCATCCGGCCAAGGGCGCTGAGATTCTCCGCGAGCGCGGCTACCCCGAGCACATGGTGCGCGCCGTCCAGAGCCATGCCGACTACGCCGGCATTCCCCGCGAGACCCCGATGGAGAAGGCCCTCTTCGCCTGCGACGAGCTGACCGGTCTCATCGTCGCCGTCGCCCTCGTTCGGCCGACCAAGAGCATCATGGATGTCAAGGTCAAGTCGGTGAAGAAGAAGATGAAGGACAAGGCCTTCGCCGCCGGCGTCAGCCGTGAGGACGTGATCAAAGGCGCCGAGGACCTCGGTATCCCCCTCGACGAGCACATCGGCAACGTGGTCCAGGCCATGCAGGGCATTGCCGACGAGCTTGGCCTGAAGGGCTCCGTATAGGTCGGGTATCCCCCTGGCAGGAAGCTTGCAGCGCGGGTGGAGGCCAGAGAGACTGGACGAGAGGAGGGGTTCGATGAGTTCTGGATGGCGTTGGCTGCTGGTGGCGGTTGTCCTGGCACCCCCACAGACCGCCTGCGCGCGCATCACCTTCGAGATCCCCGAGTACGAAATCCCCGAAGACAACGCCTGGGACTACTACCTCGAAGCGTTTGAGCTTCTGCCCGAAGGTGACGTCTGGACGCCCCGTCCAGTTGGCCGACGGCGAGCCGCTGCGGCGGGATGTGCGCGCGCTTCTTGAGGCAGGCCAGCCGGCACTCGCCAAGCTGCGCGAAGGACTGGGGAAGCCGTGTGTCGTGATCTTGCCAGGCTGGGACAGCGATGACCCCTCGGAGCGGTCCGAGGCAGGCTGTTTCATCCCCTATGCCTATGGGTGCCTGCACGTGGCACTTCTGCTGCGCTGGGAGGGATGGCTGCACCGCGAGCGGGGGAACTTCGCCGCAGCCTTCAGATCGCACCTTGATGCCATAGCCTTCGGTCAGGACATCGCGCGGAACCAGGGCCTCGTCGGGAGATTGCGCAGCATCGTCTGCGAGGGGATCGGCTGCGCAGACATCCGCCGGACGCTGGCTGCTGCACGCGACCACGAAGGGCTGCTGGCAGCCGTCGTGAGCGACCTCGCACAGGTCGAGGCAGACGAGATCACCTACGCAGAGGTCTTGATGATGGAGTACCGCTACGCGCTGCGGTACCTCCACTGGTATCGGGAGGAGATCGAGCGCGATCGCGAATGGGTTTTGGGGTTCGAGGAGGAGTACGGAAGCCGCACTCCGGCGGCCTACCTGATACTGACTCGCCGCGATGTGGACCGATACTACTCCCAACTCGTCGCGGCTGCCCAAGGCGACCCATGGGAATGGCGCCGGGCTGACATCAGAAAGCCCGAGGAGAACTCCATGGCGTATTGGTTCGCACCCCCGGATGGCCATACTCACTGCGTTGTCCGTCATCTGGCGACGGTCCGCGGGACGCTTCTCGTGGCGGCGCTCGAACTCTACCGCGCGCGACATGGCGCGTACCCGGAGAGCCTATCCGACCTCGTGCCCGAGACCCTCGCCCAGGTGCCCCTCGACCCGTTCTGTGGCGAGCCCTTCCGCTACTCCCGACGCGATGCCGACACGTACACTCTCTACAGCGTCGGCGAGAACCTGAAGGACGACGGCGGCCGCGACCGGTGGGGCCCCGGTGTTGACAAGGCTGAGAGTGACCTGGTCTTCTCCACCGAAAACTGATTGCCCCCACCGCAACCCTTCGCCCCTCCTCGCGTCATACTGGTAGTGACCGATCGCGAGGCTGGTGAACGCTGACATGCAGCGCACAGTGTGTTGTCTGGTAGGACTGGCATCCTGCGTTGTGGCTGGTTACGCAGCCGAGGGCCTCAAGGTCGAGTTGCCCGTCTACGAGGAGCCGGCCGACAACGCCTTCGACCACTACCTGCGAGCGGCTGAACTCCTGCCGGCCGACGGGCGCTGGAACGACCTGGTCGGTGAGCTCCACGCGGCCGACTTCGCCGACATCGAGACGACGGTCGTCGAGGCCCAGGAAGCCCTGGACGAGCTGCGGCTGGGGATAGGCAAGCCCTGTGTCCTGCCGGGCGAGCTTGATTTCTCGTCGCTCCTTCCGTACCTCGCCCAGTTCCGCAGCATGACACGGCTGCTGATGGTGGAAGGCTGGATGTGCGTGCAGTTGGATGAGTTCGGGATGGCCTTCGGGTCGTACCGGGACGCCATGACCCTGGGCCAGGACGGCGCGCGCAACGGCTTGCTGATCCACAAACTCGTCAGCATCGCATGTGAGGCCATCGCCTGCTCGCACATCCGCCAGACGGCCGGGCTCGGCGGCGCGGAGGAAGAGGAGCTGGCTGACATGGTGGAGTACCTGGCGGCCTTCGAGGCGACCGAGGTGCCGTTGGGCCAGACGCTCGCGGTCGAGTACGACGCCGCCCGGCGCTCGCTCGAGAAAGCGAAGACGGACAAGGACCTGCGGGCACTACTCACCGACGACAGCAACGTGCTGGTCACAGTCCCGTTGATCGATGATGCACTCGCCGGACTCGAACCGTACTACGCTCAGATGATCGCGGTCGCCAAGACGGACTACTGGCGCTGGACCGAGGAGTCGCCTCGACCCCCGAAAGATAACAGCCTGCTTCAGCTCATCCTACCTGCCCTGCAGGGCATGCGCCCAAAGATTGCGCGGCACCAGGCGAACCTGCGGGGCACAATGCTGGTGGTCGCCCTCGAGCTATACTTCGCCCTCAATGGCGCCTATCCGCAGGACCTCACCGAGTTGGTCCCGGACGTCATCCGTGCCGTGCCGATCGACCCATTCTGCGGCGAGCCGTTCCGCTACAATCTCGTGGATGCGCTCGACTACCAGTTGTACAGCGTGGGGGAGAACCTGACAGACGACGCCGGCCTGGAGGACTCCAAGGTTAGCGCCGGAGATGGCGACATTCTCTTCTCCACGGTCAAGTGAGCCTGCAAGCTACTCGATTTCGTGCTCGGAGACGATCCACATCGGGTCGTCCCGGATCAACTCCGCCTCCGCTGACTCGTCCCCAGCCACATATCTCTTCAGGAACGCGAGGCCTCGCTCGTTCATTGCGCGCACTTGGTCCGCCGCGAGCCCCGTGGCCTCCGAGGCTGCGTGCCCGCGGATGACCCACTGGCAGAACGTGAAGTGATCGGCACCCTTCAGGACCAGCAGGAACTTCGGCGGACGACAGTTCCGGTACCCATCCCGAGTGTCGGCGGCCACATCGCGAGCGCCAAAGCGCAGCCGCTGGCCGGCTTCCTTCTCTCCGTACGCGAGCATGACCGGGATCTCCAGCCGCTTCCAGTCGTCGGGCTGCCACATGAAGACTCCCCCCGAGAAGGGGAGTACGGCCTTCAATCGCGGGTCGGCATACTTCTCGTTCAGCCCGCCGATCGAAAGCACAGTGAATGAGCCGAAGGAATGCCCGACTGCGCCGATGCGGTCGGCGTCGATCAGGCCCGAGAGCCGCCACTCCTCCTGCCCGTTCAGCTCCAGCATCCTGTCGATCGCAAAGCGGGCTTCCTGGGGCCGGTAGGCGTAGGCTTCGCGGTCGAGTCCGCGGCCCATGCGGGCCAACTCCATTGCGGTGCTGATGAAGTCACCTCCGCCGAGCTTCAGGGGCCCACGCGTTCGCACCATCTGGTGGCGGTCACTGTGGTCGGGTGCGACCACGATGAAGCCGTTCCGGGCCAGATGTTCGGTGAAGAAGACGGCCGCGATGCCTCCTCCGCCGTAGCCGTGGGAATACAGAATCAGCGGATAGGGCCCGCCTTCGCGGTCCGGTGCAGCGTTCTCTGCCACATGGCCGATGGTGGACGGGACACGGTAGACATATCGCGTTTCCTGCACCTGCGTCGGATACCAGACGGCACAGGTGAGGGTCTTCTCGCGTCCCTCGGGGCTCTCCATCGGCCAACTCTCGATCCTGAAGCCTGCCTGGAACGGCTGTCCCCAGGCGGCCGCAACCGCGAGTGAGAGTGCGGCGCCGAGCATGGTACGCCGGGCTACCCGAGCTGCGAGCTGATGGCCGTCGGTCGCCACTGGTGATGCCTCCTGCCGCCTCGAAGATCTGGGATGCGCCCGTGCCCGCGGGTCTCCCGACCCGCGCCGTTCCAGTTGTTCGTGGGTCGGGTTTCCCAACCCGACGCCGTCAGATGCCCCTCGTCCCCGGGCACCGCCCTGTGGCATGGACGCCCGCCTGGGCTATGCATCCATCCCCACCGTATATACACTCCGACGGTCGCCCGTGCTTCGCAGTTCAGGCGATGGAGTGGGAAAACCATTGACCGCCTGCCGACGTATATGCTATTGAATATGGTCGAAGACCGGCCAGCCGCTCGAGGCCGGCGCCGTGTGTTGTCCAGTCCGAATACTGAGGAAGGGGGAAGGTTTGATGTCTGTCTCGGTTGGGAGTGGAAATTCGACCTAGCCCCCGCCTCGACGTCCCGAGTGATCCCCGGCAGTCTGTCGCCCCACTGACGCTGCCTTTCGTCCCGGAACCGAGGCGGGAATGCCCGCATCGGCATCCGCTTTGCGGACGAAAGGACGGCGTATGGACCCCCTTGCAGAAGTCGCCGAGGCCGCCCATGTGCGTGAGGGGCCGGAGGCGGTCAGGCGCATCGTGGTCAGCATCTTCCGCGGCGAGCGCCTATCGACCAGGAAGGTCGCGCGGCAGACCCATCTGCCGGTCCCGGTCGCGGCTGCAGCGTTGCGGGAGCTGGAGAAACGGGGCCTCGTCGCGCGCAACCGCGGCGCCGGCCTCACTGCCGCCGGGCTCAAGTACGCGCATCGGGCGCTCGGCCTCGGTGCGAAGTGGGACGTCTTGTGTCCCCATTGTGCGGGCCGGCGCGTCGTCATCGGCCCCGAACTCCAGTCCGTGCTGGCTGAGCTGCGGGACTTCGCCTCGGCCAGACCCCCCGTTGACTGGACCCTCGATCAGAGCCACGCCACCGCGGCTACGGCTCTCCGACGAGCGCTGCTGCTCCACCAGAACGGCGACCTGAGCGGTCGGAGGATCGTCTTTCTCGGCGACGACGACCTGACTTCCCTCGCCTCGGCTCTTCTGCTCCGGCCGGCGCGGCGGAATGGCTCTCCGCTACCAGCGGGTCCGCACCAGCTAACCGTGCTCGAGTACGACCGGCGGCTGGTGGAGCTGCTCGAATCGGCCGCCGCGATTCCGGGGCTCTCGTTCAGGGCCGAGGTCTTCGACCTGCTGTGGGACTTGCCGGCCTGGGTCCGCGAGGCTCACGATGTGGCCGTGTGTGATCCGCCCTACACGGTCCCCGGGCTGCGGCTATTCGTGTCCCGCGCCATCGAAGCCCTCAAGTGCGGGCCCGGCAGACGGATCTACCTCTGCTATCCGCACAAATCACCGGCGGAAGCCCTGACCGTGCAGCGGTGGCTTGCCGAGCGCGGGCTGCTCGTGCGCGAGATGATTCCCGGCTTCAACCGGTACCACGGCGCCAGCATCCTCGCCAATCAGAGCGACATGATCGTTCTGGAGACAACAGCGGACACCCGTCCGGACGCCGACGCAGGCGGGATGTCGCGCATCTACACCCACAGCAACCGGACGCGCAACAGCCGCTATGCTTGCCGTAAGTGCAGTGCTGCCTTCGAGGTCGGGCCGAGCATGCCGCACCTCACCATCCAGGACCTGAAGCAAGCCGGTTGTCCGCGCTGCGGCGGCCGGCGGTTCGAGAGGGTGGCGGCACTCGCCGCGACGAGAGAGGAGAATTGCGTATAGTCTACTGCCATCTGATCGCCGACTTGTGGGTTGATGACACAAGGCTATTGGAGCGCGCCGAGCCGCTGGAACGGCTCCTGCTCGCCGCGGCGAAGGACGCGGATATGAAGGTAATCTCCGCTCACTTCCACCAGTTCGAGCCGTATGGCGCGACCGGAGTGTTGTTGCTCGAGCAGTCGCACCTGGCCGTCCACACCTGGGTTGATGAGGGGCTGGCCTGCATCGATCTCATGACATGTGGGGACACGGACCCGGAAGCTGTCTTGAGCGCTATCCGCCAAGCGCTGCCGGGCGAACAGCAGCTCGTGTCCGTCGAACGGCGCGCCCTGAGCAAGGGACAGGCGGGCTGTTGAGAAAGCCCTGTCGTTAGGGGACTGACACCATTTCGGCCGTCGTGTGGGCGAAATGGCTGTCTGTCCCCCAGGCTCGGGCTCTGCCAACATCCCCTCAGTCGCCGCTTTCGCCCAGCAACGCCTCCACGTCCGGCAGCTCATCACCGAGCGTGGGCGCATGCTCGACGCCGGAATCGCTTGCCTCAGCATCCGGCTCGGGGGCGGGAGGCTCGTCGTCTGTCGGCGTCGCCTCGGTCGGCTCGCCCAGCAAGTCGTCCGCGTCCGGCAGCTCATCCCCGAGGGTCGGTGCGTACTCGACGCCCGAGTCGCCCGGCCTACCGATCTGACCGGCGCCGTGGTCGTCCGCTGATGCGGCGGGCGAGGACGGTTGCAGGCCCGGCGAGGCATGAGAGCCAACAGCGTGCTCTTCGCCAACGTGGCTCAGGGCCGCAGCCAGGATCGTCATGAACACCAGCACCGCGACAAGCAGGACGACCCTTGCCGTATTGCCCTCGATCCGGGGGAGCAGGCCGCCCTCGGGAATGCTGATGGCCTGCGCCGCACGCTGCACGATGAATAGAACCAGCAGGAGCACGATGCCCGTCGCGGTGACCGCCGGGCCCGGCGGAAGGTCGTAGACGGCCGCCACAAACAGCCCGGAGACGGACATGACGGCTGCGAACACCACCGAGAAGACGAGCGCCGGCGGCATCCTCTTGCAGAACAGCAAGGCGGCCGTTCCCGGGCCGACCAGATACGCGAACACCAGCATCAAGCCGAGCATCTTCACCGCAAACACGATCACGAGCGCGAGCATGGTGAAGAAGATGACATCGTAGATCCACACCGGCATCCGGTACGTTGCGGCGGTCTCGGGATCGAAGGAGGTGAACAAAAGCTCCTTGCCGAGCATGAGAGTCAGGATCACCACCACGGCGGCGACGGGCAGGAAGTAGTAGATGTCCTTCATCAGGACACCCAGGATGTCACCGTACAGGATGTGGGCCATTTCGGTGTCGCCGCGTTCTGCTATCGCGAACAGCAGGATCGAGACGGCCCAACCACCGACGTAGAGCAGGGCCACGAGGTTGTCCGTCCGCGCCTTGCGCCCGGGCTGCACCAGAGCCAGGATGCCGACGCCGATGATGGTCGTCGCGAGTGACGTCGGCAGCGGGAGCAGGTACGGGGCGACGGGAGCGAGGGCCCCGAACCGGTCCGCCAACTGGGCCCCCAGCACGGCAATGCCGAGGCCTGCCGACGAAAGCTGCGTGAGCGCGACAGCCGCGAAGACGAGCCGGCGCAGAACCACATAGGTGCTGAGCAGGCCGCAGACGGTTCCCACGAGCAAGCACGCCAGGATGACGCGCTGGAAGAACTCATACTGCAGGTGGTCGGCGATCACGCTCATTCGGTCGCCACCTCCCCTTCGGCGCGTTGGTTCGCGCCCATGGCTGCGTAGAGGTGGTTCGCTATGTCCTGTCGGTCGTCGAGCACACCAACCTTGCCGCCCTGCACGAGCAGGACCTGGTCCGCGTGTTCGGCGACCTCCTGCAGCAGGTGTGTGACGATCAGAATCGTCATGTCCTCCTCATCGCGCATCTGGTTGATCGTGTGAATGAACTCGATCTGGGCCTGCAAGTCGAGGAAGTTCGTCGGCTCGTCGAGCACCAGTATGTCCGGGTGCCCCGCCAGCGCTCTGGCCAGCAGCACCCGCTGCTGCTGACCGCGTGAAAGCTCGCGGAAGGGCCAGTTGAGGCGGTGACTCATGCCGACCTTGACCAGACCCTCGATCGAGGCGTCGTGGTCGGGCTTCCTGAGCGGCCAGAACGGTCCCGCTCGCGACACCCGCCCCATCATCACGACGTCGAGCGCCGTGACGGGGTAGGTGTCATCAAGCGTCGTTGTCTGGGCCACATACCCGAACCGCATCGGCCGGCCGGAGGGGTGGGGCGGGACGGACACCGTGCCCCTCATGGGGCGCAGGATCCCCGTCAGCGCCTTGAGCAGCGTGGTCTTCCCCGCCCCATTCGGCCCGACCAGGCCCACATACGACTGCGGGCGGATGGCGAACGTAACGGCGTCCAGCACGACGAGCGGGCCGTAGCCCACGGTCAGATTCTCACATTCGGCCACGGTATGGTTGGCCATTGCGCCCAGCCCTCCGGTTGCCTCATCTGGCCGCAGCAGCGACCTTGTCCACGCAGTACTGCATCATCTTGAACCACGTCTCGGTCCCGCTCGTCCCGCCCGTCAGTGTTGGCAGGACCAGGTACTTCGCCCCCGTCGCCGACGCCACCGACTGCGCCGCGCCGGCCGGATAGTACGGCTCCTGGAGCAGCATCTTGACCTTGTGGGCCTTCACCAGGCTGATGACCTGCGCCACGCGGCCCGACGGCGGCGGCACACCGGGCTTCGGCTCAATCGTGGCGATCTTCCGCATCCCGGCGTAGTCGGCGAAGTACTCGAAACTCGGGTGGTAGCTGACGTAGCCGACGCCCTTGCAGTGCGCGAGCTGCTGCCGCCACTTCGAGGACTCCGACTGTATCTTCTGCAGCAGTGTCCGGCAGTTGCTCGTCCAGTATTCCGCGTTCGCCGGGTCAGCGCGCTTGTATCCGGCGAGGATATTGCTGCAGATGATCATCGCGTTTCTCGGGTGCAGCCACAGATGCGGGTTGCCCTCGGGGTGCATGTGCCCCTGCGACGGATCGACCGGCCCGCTAGGCTTCTCGAGCACCGTGCAGCCGTTCGAGCAGGTCACCACGATCAGTCGGCTGTTGTTCGCGGCTCGCCGGATCGGCACGGCCCACATGTCCAGCACCAGGCCGACCTCCAGAAACAGGTCGGCATCGGCAATGGCCCTCACGTGGCTCGGCTTGGTCTCCAGGAAGTGCGGATTGACGGTGCCGGGGCAGATCGTGGTCACAGCGCACTTCTGCCCGCCGATCTGTTTGGCGAAGAACGACAGGTCCGGGATGGTGGCAACGGCCTTCACTGCACCCGCCGGCGCGGCGAGGAAAATGAGCAGGGAGCTTGTACCAACCACTGCAATAAGGAGCCTTCTCACTTCGCTATACCTCCTTCAATCGGGTCTCAGTTGAACTCGTGCGAGTGATTGCCGATCGACCAGATGGACTGGAACATCAGCTCGTCCGTATCACGCCCGGTTGGATACCACGAATGGCGGTACTGCAAGCGGAACGCCTGCTGCTCCTGCGCCTTGTAGGTGTAGAAGGCGCTGGCCGCTCTTGCGCGCCCCCGGATGCCGGGATCGGCGAACGCCGCATCCTCGTACAGCAGGCCCCCTTCGTTGTACAGGTCTAGCTGTTTGAGGTACATCAGACTCCAGGCATCCCTCTCGACGTCATCCAGTGCCATCTCGCGGCGATAGCCGACCCAGTCCAATACGATGCGGTCGGTGCTCTGGTTGCCCCGGTCCTGTCGCCACTGCAGGCCGAGCCCCACCATCTGCGTGCGTGCTCCCGGGGCATCGGGGTTCGGGCCGTTCAGGTAGGTTGCGGTGAGGTCGATGTCGTTCGTGGGGTCCAGTTGCTTGTTGTAGCGTGCGCGGGCGGAGCCGGACCATGTGTTCTGGTCGCCAGGAGGCGTGAAGGCCGTCGCCACGTGGCTGCCGAGCTTCCGGTACGCTCCGAGCCTGATCTCGGTGTAATCCGGCGTCGCGGGCAGATAGGTGATCTCGGCGCCGTCGCCCTGGATGCCGTGGAAGCCGAAGAAGTTGCTGATCGTGCGAGGATAGGTGACGAACGGCAATTGGTGTTCGTGCGGCGCATTGTAGGCCCCAAACGGCACCCGCCACCGGCCCAGGCGGAAGTTGTAGCGATTGACGGCGCGGTTGATGTCGATGTACGCCTCTTCCAGCTCGGGTCCGAAGCCATGGTCGCCGTAGGTGATGAACGCGTCGCCATAGGCCGACACGCCGCGCTTGGCGTTGAGCTCCACGGCTCTGAGGCCGAGCACGCGGTCGCGCTGTCTCATGTCGGCGTCGTACAGGGCTGGCTGCTTATCAAGCGCGTTTGCCACGTAGTCAAAGGTGAAGCTGATCAATGGATTGAGGGCCGGGTCGCCGCCCGCTTGCCCTACGGCCCCCGCTGACTGCGGTGCGGCAGGTGCCACATCGAGGAGGTCCTCGATATCCGGCAGCTCCTCCTCAGGTGGCGCCTCCTCCCCGGCCTCGAGCTCCTGGATGCGAGCCTGCAGCCCGTCAACCGTTCTCAGGAGTTCCGCGTTCTGCTCTTCGAGCTGCTTGAGCCGCTGCTCGATCGTCAGTTGCTCCTGCCCCGTTGCCGGCGTGATAAGACAAACCAGGAGGGCCCCGATGATGACGGTGCCGATGCAGCCGGCCGATCTTCGGTACACTCGAAGGGTGCTCATTCCACAGTCACCTCCTCTTCGAGGGTTGTGAGTGCCGCGGTACGAGATTGTGTCGAGCCGCCGAAGGCCTCGACCCGAGCAACGTAGTCGCCGGCTTCATGGGGTGCCTCGACCTCGGCCTGGAAATGCCCGGTATCGAGCACAGCATCGGCTTGATGGTGGCCGATACTCACTCGGATCATCCCGCCGGGCGGGAGCGCGGCGTAGTGGCCGTGAACTTCCACACTCTCGCCCGCTCCGGGATCGTCAGGGTGAACGTGGACTGCGTCAATGAGCGGGTTGCTGACGCCGTTCCCCAGTCTCAGCTCGCCCTTGATGATCTGCTGCCGCACAATCAGGTACTCGGTGTTGTCCTCGACGAACTCCCACTCGACGTCCCAAGTTGAGCGGGCGGACACATGACCGGGAAGCGACTCATCGCTCTGCAAAGCCACCTCGCCGCTGTGCTCGTGCGTATGCCCGCCCGGCTCGCCGCTCGCCAGATGGCGAACGTAGTCGGCTGCGACCTTGCCGGTCGTAGTGACCCGCGCGCTCACCAGGTGGTGAGGGTGGCGGTTCAGATAGCGCGGCTGTTGGCTGGTTGGCGGAATGAACCGGTACTCAAGCGAGTCGACCTGTGTGTCCGGTGTCTCGGGCAGGACGCGGACCTCAGCCATGTCGTCTGCCGTCATGCCGTTGAACTCGTAGACGGGATCGTATAGGGCCTGCAGCGCGTCCTGGTCGCCGGCCTCCTGCGCGCGCATCCAGGCGCCGACTGCCGCCGCCGACCCCGGCTCCACCTGGACGTTGGCTGCGGGTCCGAAGTTGCTCGGCGTTCCGCTCCCACAGCCGGCGACAAGGATCGCGTAGATGAACGCGGCAAGTCCGATCAGGCTGACCAGAACCACAAGCCCTGGTCTGAAGCATCTCATTGGTCCAGTCTCACCCCTTCTGGTTACCTTGTAGGTGCTTTCAGGGTCTGTCGGTGAGTGCACTGACCTCCGCTTCCAGTTCCCGGATCATCTCTCGAGTGGTCGTGGTCTGCTCCCTGAGTCGTTCGACGGCTCGCTCCCGGCGGAGCGGATCGGCGATGCGCTTGAGGGCTGGGTCGTGCTTCAGCCCGATGTTGCTTTCCTCTGCCTGCTCGATGAGCGACAGGACGATCTGTCTGACGGGACCACTGACTTCACTGTCCATGGCGGCCTGCAAGTGCCTGGCCGCCAACTGAGCGTCCCCTGCGTTGAGGGCGGTCGAGCCGATGTGCATGTCGCGACCTGCCCGGGCGATCGCCTCGACCTTCTCTGCCAGCTCGGCGTCGAACAGCTCACCCGCTCTGGGCTCGGCGCGTATCAACGCCTGCTGGAGCGTTCCTCGCAGAAAACGAGCCCGGTTCCGTTGGCTTCTCGGCGCCGCGAACTCGATCCACGGCCGGTCGTCCGTGTTCAGGGGGCTCGGCCCATCCCCGAACTTCCGCACCGTCGTTGCGTCACCCATGTAGGTGAGCAGCAGCCCCGAGAGATCGCTAAGGAACGGATTGGCGATGCCCTTGCGGCGCAGATGTCGCAGACGTGCCGTGATGCGCTCCATCTCGAGGTGTTTGGGCTCCTTCCAGCCCACCAACCCGATGACGCACCGGGTAGCCGAGAAGTCGCAGCGGAAGAGAGCCATGCAGGGGAAGACGTCACGGAACGTCTCGATGATGACGGTCGCCTCCCGCTCGGACAACTGGTACAGCGGCAGCCATTGGCAGAAGAGCCCTCCCGGGCGCAGGTGGTCGCACACGGCGGCGAAGTGCTCTCGCGTGTACAGGTAACCGGCTCCCGGATGCCATGGGATGAAGAGGTCGCCAACTACGACGTCAAGCCGATCGGGGGTCGAAGCCAGGTAGACGCGGCCGTCCTCAACAACGATCCGCACGCGGCGGTCCTCGCGCACGCGCTGGTTCCAGTCGTCGAAGTACTGCATTGCATCGACGACCTCGGGTACAATCTCCAGAGCGATGATCTCCTGGCAGGGATGGTCCAGGGCGGCGCTCACCGTGATACCCGTCGCGGCGCCGATGAAGCACACGCGCTTGGGGTCCGGATGCAGGATGAGGGGGAGGTGTCCCTGCTGGAGTTCATCACGCCGAGAACGCGTCCCCCCAAGGACATAGCTCCGGTCCATCAGCAGACTGCGTTGGTCCCCATCGCCGATGACTGCTGTAGCGCCGCTGGCGCCCTCCCTGTGGAAGAGCACGGTGCCGGTGTCCCCTCCGAGGTGGAAGGGATTGTGCGCCGGATCGATCCACAACGCCGCGAGGACGACTGTGGCGTATCGGGCCCACGCCGAGATCCGCAGGACCGGTCGGGCTGCGCTGCCCGCATCAGCCGATAGCTTCCTGCTCACAATGCTACTGGCGAGGAAGTAGGTGATGGCTACGAGCACGATGCTCCGCCAGAGGCCGAGAGTGGGCAGCAGAACGAACCCCGCTGCCATAGCGCCCGCGGCCGAGGCCAGAGCGTTCACCAGGTTTGGCGTGCCTACGCGCGTCCCGTAGTGCGTCTGGTTCTGCTGGTAGAGGGGCCAGGTGAGCGGCAGCACCATGCCGCCCACGAACGCCGCCGGGAACATCGTGGCCAGAGAAAGAGCCGCAACTCTGGCGACGTAGGCGGCCCAACGGGCGTCGCGGGCGAAGTACTCCATGCCGGTCCAGCGGACGAAGACAAC
>CBFDAZ010000068.1:0-13223 GCA_965602825.1 uncultured bacterium | reverse complement strand
CGTTCCCTTCGCCGCCTGAGGATAGTGACCAGTTCCCCGAACTCCCTCCGGGCCCCCAGTTGCAGCGATGCCACGTACAGCAGCAGGTAAGCCGGCACGGCCAGTGGGAGGAACAGGAAGTGGGTCAGCGTGCCGGGCAACAGCCAGCGCCAGGCCACCAGCAGCCCCACGGGCACGATGGCGGATGCTGCGACTTTGAGGTGCCCCACGCCAAACGGGCTCATGCGCATGAGCACCGCAACCTCCACCAGCCGGGTGACTCGGGGACCGAGTATGCCAAGCGCTGCCGCAATGGCCGCTCCGACCACGCCGATCCGAGGCACCAAGATCGACGCCAGGCCCATGGCGGCCGCGGCGAAGACCACGAGGTCGACAACCATCAGCCACTGTTTGGCGCACATCGCGAGCAGGACGTTGACCGACCCGAAGAGGCAACTCACTAACTGAGCCCCAGCCAGGATGACGAGGCAGATGTACCCCTCGAGGAATCCCTTGCCGAACGTCCCCATCACTTCCCGCCCACAGACAATGAGGAACAACTCCACCGGAAGCACGGCCATGATGATCCATGCGGCGCCCGTCCTCAGGATGCGCTGGAGCTCGGCGTGCTGGTTGCGGTTATACAAGTCCGCCGCGATCGGCGCGAATATCGCCCCGACCGCCTTGAGCCCCATGGCGGCAATGATGGCCGTGCGATCCGCCGCGGCGAAGACCCCGACCTCGCCGCTGGACCCCACGACGCCGAGCGCCAGCGTGATCCCCCGGTTTCGGGCATACAGGGCGAGCGAGGCGAGCATCAGGGGGAAGGCATAGGCAACTACCGACCACGCCTCGTGCCGCGGTCTGACGGGCCCCCAGGCCTGGCGAGCAATGCGAACGGCGACGACCACGGCCACCACCAGGCCCAAGACGCAGGCGATCGACGCTCCCCAGGCCGCCCCGATCAGGCCGCCGCCCAGGCCCACCAGGGTGGCGACGAAGAGCAGCCGGCTGACCGGCAAGACGAACTTCTCGACCAGGACCCGGTAGCGCATCGTGCCGCGGGCCTGGGTCACGCGCAGCAAGGTCGCCATCCCGCTCAGAGCGGGCAACTGAAGCGCCATGATCGGCAGGATCGACGCCAGCTCCGGCTTGCCGAAGACCCGGTAGGCGATCGGCTTCGCGAGCAGCGCAAGGACCACGCCGCCCAGCAGGCCAAGCGTGCCCGAGAGCAGCGTGCCGCCGATGGCCGTTCCCTTGGCCCGCGCGGGATCGTTCTCGCCGTCGTAGACCGCGACGTAACGCATTACGGCGGTCGGGATGCCCAGTTCGTAGAGGATGACGTTCAGACCGATTGCGGAGATGCCCAGGGAGAAGATCCCGAAGTCGGCCTTGCCCAGCAGGCGCGCGACAACCACCGCCATCGCGTACACAAACGCGGCCTCGAACGCGGAGCCGCCAAGCATCAAGACGCCCCCCCGCGCGACCTTGCTCAGCCGGGAAGACGCCTCTGGAGACTCGGCGGACGAACCAGGGCTGGAAGACGGGCTCATAGTTTCCGGAAGAGCAGGAAGGTGCTGAGGGCCTCAATAACCCGCCCGAAGACCTCGTCGAAGGTGGACCGCTTGCCGACAGATTGTGTGATGTACTTGGTTGGGACGATGATCCAGTCCCCTGCTCGGATCTTCTCCCCCCGTTTGGCGTGAGCCGCCCGCCCGTTGTAGTTGACGACCACTGCATGCTTCATTTCCGCGTCCCTTGTCTTCCCACCAGCCTCCCAGATGTAGTCGCCAACCGTGGCTCCCTCAACAAAGGGTTGGGGCCCCGGGGCGGCCACGGCTCCGTCAACCATCACCGTATCGGGCTTCTCGAAGACCGCCAGGATGTCGCCATCCTGAAGCTCCAGATCGGCTGGCCCACCAGGCTCGTTCAGCACCCGGCCCAGGTCAACAGGCACCGAATGGGAGATCTTGATCCTGGCGAGAGCGCGGGGCGGGATGATGATGTGAGCCTCGCCCTCGGCGCCAGACAGTACCTGTACGAGCCCTCGCCCAGCCGCGCCCTTCTCCACTTTGACCCCCTTGTCGGCGGCCGTGTAAGTGGCCTCTCCATCGCCCGCTCCCTCTTCCTCGGGCGCTTCTGCACTGCTGCTCTCCTGGAGCGCGGCCTTGATGGTCCGCACCCTCCCCTCGCGTGCCGCCAGCGACTCCTCGGTATGGTACACGGCAGCCATCTCCGGGTAGGCGGTCGGCAGCAGGCCCCCAGCCTCCTCAAGCAGCTCACTGAGCCGCATCAGGCGACCGTCGGGACCTCGCCGGAGGGGGAACAGATCGGGATTGGCTACTTGACCGATGACTCCCGCGACCTCCGCGTTGGTCTTGAAGCCTCCTTGTGCCTGGATCGCGACCGTATCGCCCTCGACGAGCACCGGATTGGGGTCCGGCGGCTCGCCTCGCCTCATTGGTGAGACGTCCAGCTCCTCGATCTGCGCAAGGCCGGCCGTCTGGCCGTGGATGATCGTTGCCTGGCCGCTCGCTTCCGGCAGCAGGCCGCCGGCCATCCTGACCAGATCGCTCACCCTCATGCCGGCCCCAAGGGGGTACTCCTCGGGGTCAACCACCGCTCCGCCTATCTCCACGAACTTCGCCCGCTCCTTCTCCTCCCGCAGGGAAACGACGAGCCGGTCTCGCGGCTCGAGCAGAACGTCCTCATCCTCTGCGCCATCCAGGATCCGGCCCACGGGCACTGTGACAAAGTGGTCCTCGATGTCGGCCGTCTTCCGGACGAGCATGGCCGACTCGCCGTAGGCGTCGTTGGTCAGGCCGCCTGCCAGCCGAGCGAGATCGCTGACGGTCATCCCGGGGTACCAGTCATACTCGTCCGGCGTCACGACGGCACCCTCGGCGGTGACGGTCAGAAGCTCGGTCTCCCGGGCCGAGTAGATGCGGAGGGTATCGCGAGGCTGCAACTTGATATCCTCCGCCGGATCGCCCGCGATAGCGGCGGCCAGGTTCACCCGCACTAGCTGGAGCAGACCCTCGGGGGACTCGCGTGTCACATGGGCGAACTTGCGCGTCGCGCGGGGGGTCAGGTTCTGGGCGCGTGCCACCAGGTCGCTCATGGTCATGCCCTCGACGAGAGCGTAATTGCCGGGGCGGTGCACCTCGCCCTCAACGCTGACGACGTTGCGCAACTCGTCCAACACCGGCAGGACGACGATCCTGTCGCCATCCTGCAGCTCAAGGCCACGCCACTTCTCGGGCTCGTCCACCAGGTTGGCCTCCAGGGCGACCCGCTCGGTATTCTGGTCCGAGCGGATGAGCTGGATCCGTTTGGCGTACGCAGAGCCCCGGAGTCCGCCGGCCATGTCCAGAACCTCGGCCAAGGTGGCAGAATCGCCGATCTCGTAGTGTGCCTGGCGTCCTACCTCACCGCGGACCTCGACCAGGCTGCCGACGATGGGAACGAAGACCGTGTCGCCTCCCTGCAGCGTGATGTCCGTGCTGGTATCGCCGCGAAGCAGGAAGTCATAGAGGTCCATGGTATTGACCAGATCTCTGCCCCGCCACACGTCGATGGCCCGCAGGCTGCCCGTCTCTGTGGGACCACCCACGGCATACAGAGCCTTGAAGACCGTCGCGGTACCGGGGAGCATCACACGCCCCGGGCGAACCACGTTGCCGACAACGTGTACCTCGATCGAGTGGAGGTCAGTTACCGTCAGTGACACGTTGCACTCGACGAAGTACCTGCGGAAGGAAGCCAGCGAACTGCTCTGGCAATCGGCGATGGTCTTCCCGGCCAACGAGATCCGGCCGACCGGGTCGGCGTGGATCGCCCCGTCGGTCATGATCATCTGGACCGTGTTGACGTATTCGTTGCCCTTCCCCCACACCATCAACCCCACTGTGTCACCCACCGCGAGCACGTACGACGGAGGGGGCGGAGCAACGGCACGCCGCAGCGGCTCATAGGGCGCCACAGCGAACAGGTCGTGCCCGAAGAGAGGCAGCACGACGGGTTCCTCGACCACCACTCCCGCCTCGGCCTCCCGTCCCTCCATCCCCTCTTCCTCCGTTCCCTCGGCCCCGGCTTCCTGAGCTTCCGGCTGCGGCTGCACCGGACCGGTCACGGGTGGCGTGGCCCCGGGGTAGGTGGGGGGCACGCCGGGGTAGCCCGGATAGCCGGGGTACATCGGGTAGCCTGGGTAGCCCGGATACGTGGGATAACCCTGGTAGTACGGATAGCCTTGGTAGTATGGATAGCCCATGTACCCGCCGCCGGGCGCCAGAGGTGGCTGCACGGACGGCGTGCCCTGCATTGCGGACTGCGATGGTGTCGTCTGGCCGAAGCTGACTGCCGGCACCAACGCGAGGAGAGCCACACCGGCAAGGACAACGATGGGGGCCATCGCCTTGCACGCGGGTCGGGTGTGGTGCGGGGAGATCGACTGCACGTTCGTGGGACCCAATGGCCTCATCTTTCAGCGCTCCTCCACCATGATCAGCTGCCGCCAACCCGGCCCGGATCGGCCGGGACGGGCTGAAGTAATTCTGCCCTGCCGGCTCGTCCTCCTTCACGGTCTTCCACCCGTGGTCAGAGAGACGAGAGCCGGTGTGTGTCTGACCGGATGCGGCTGATGGAGGTTCCCGACCGTCGCTCCGCCCTGCCGGTCGCTGTCAGCAAGGTGGACTGAGGCCGAGACGCGAAGCTCCTCGCGATCCGCCGTCCGGACTCCGGCGCTGCTGCAGCGCACCAGAGAGGGATCAGGCCCCATGACCTCCCGGGAGATCATCCAACGCGTCCTCGATCGCCGCAATCCACCCCGTATCGGGTTGACCTTCTCCCCGTTCGACGGCCGGCCTCGGATCTGTGATACGGCAGGTGCAGGGCCGTCCGCACCCCCGGGCTTCGAGCCGAGGCGATGGATTGATGAAGACGGCGGCGAATGCTGGACCGATGAGTGGGGGTGTGTCTGGCGCCGGATCCCGGGCAAGACCAAGGGCGGCGAGGTCATTGAGCCACCCATCAAGACGTGGGAGGATCTTGAGGGCTACGTCGCCCCGACATTCGACGATCCCGCTCGCTACGAGGCGGCCGCGCGGGCCTTTGAGACCAACACAGACAGGTACCGGCTCGGCGGCATCGTCGGTTGCTGCTTCAACGTCGCGCGCTACCTCCGGCGGATGGACCAGTACCTTCTGGACTGCGCCGCCGAGCCGGAGCGAGTCGCGACCCTCAACCGCGTGGTCAGCGACATCGTCCTCCGTCAGGTTGACATCTATGCGGATATCGGCGCTGACGGCGTGTTCTTCTGCGAGGACTGGGGCACTCAAGACCGCCTGCTGGTAAGCCCCAGGATGTGGCGGGAGGTGTTCCGGCCGGGCTTCGAGCGACTCATCTCCCAAGCTCATGCCAGAGGCATTACCGTCTGGATGCACTCGTGTGGGTGTGTCAACGAGATCGTTCCCGACCTCGTGGAGTTGGGGGTCGACGTCCTGCAGTTCGATCAACCCGATCTTCACGGCGCCGACCGGCTGGCCGAGTTCCACGACCGAGTGACGTTCTGGTGTCCGGTGGATATCCAGACAACACTGCAGAGCGGATCGCGAGAGATCATACAGGCGAAGGCGAGGGAGATGGTCGCAAAGCTGGGGAGCGGGGGTGGTCTTATCGCGAAGGACTACCCCGATGAGTTCTCCATCGGCGCCGACCCGCTGTGGCAGCAGTGGGCCTATGAAGCGTTTGTGGAGACGGGGACCTTCCAGACAGGATGAAGGGCTGGCTCGGCAGAGGCTGAGATCAGGCGTGCCGCCTCATCGCGGCGCGGACGCGCGTCCAAAAGCCCGACGGGACCGGTGTCTGACGGTCGCGGAGCCACTGAAGCGCGCCCCTGATCTCTTGTGAGCGGGTCATGAGTTGCTGGTAGTCCGGACAGCGCTCGACGTGCTCGGTCACCACCGGAGCCGAGGTCTGATCGAGTTCGCCATCGGCGAGGGCCGACACGAGGACAGACAGATCGCGGCACGCGACCCGGCTGGAGTCCTGCCCCAGCGACTCTAGCAGGAGTTGCCCACCCAGGTACTCATCGGTACGCCTGAAGTGCTCGTTGGCCAACACGCCGCGGGAATCCCAGGTCAGCGGATGGGTGCGGATGAGTTCATCCGCGATCTGCGGGGCGTAGCCTTCCTCACCGGTCTCCCACACCGACATGATCGGCCATCGGGAGCACGCGGCGGACAGCCGGGCGCCGTACTCCAGTAGGTACTCGGTGCCCAGCCCTGCTGCGTGGCCCCAGCCACATGGGTGGATGATACAGATCCCGGGGGAGCCTTCGGCGAAAGCCTGCAGAGAGTGCGAGATCCAGTGATCGACCAGCCGTTGCGGGTCGGTCTCGGCACCCGCGGCGGCAAGCACCAACTCGGCGGGTAGTGCCTCAAGTTCGCCGGAAGCCTCCAGCTGCTCCAGTTCATCCGATCGCGGGGGGAAGGCGGCGTGGGCTGCCTCGCCCGCGAGCCAGATCGGCCGGACGCCTCGGCGCAGGCTGCCGGCGACAAACCCGAATCCGGTGCCGGGCCAGTCGACCTTCCCATTGGCGAGTATGAGGAGCTGGTCACCCGGGCCGAGGCTTTTTGGGTCAACCGGGCGCCGCTGCTGTGGCTGAAGGGCGATGCCGGCATCCTCTGCCGCCGCCCGCAACGCCTGCCTGACGTGACCGAGACCCGTGTAGATCGCCGTCGTCCGGCGCCTGGCCAGGGCTTCCACGTCGGCGATGGCTTCGGCGCCGGCGATCCGTGTCCCCTCGTCGATCGCCGCGATCCGCTTGATGTCCGGCGCGGTGACACGGGACTCGACCGCCGCCGCGATCGTTGCGTCTCGCCTGAGCCGACGCAGCCATGTGCTGAAGTAGGGATGGGGAAGAAGCAGCACCTGGTGCTGTTCGCACCAGCCGTAGGTTCCCCCACCGACCAGCAGCTCCGTACACTCGGCGGCCGACAAGGCCGCAGCCTGATGTATGCGTCCGAGCTGGTCCGCGTCCCCGCAACACCGCCCAAAGGCGAGAAGCAGTTGGTCATGGGCCCGCGCCGCTCTGCCCACAAGCTCGTCGAGTTTGTCGCGGGCGGTCTCGAACAGACATGCGGGCTGGTTTGCGTGGATGCGAGCGGGGATACCGAGCTGCTGACAGCACGCGCGGACTTCGGACGCGAGAGTGCTGCAGGTGACTACACCGACGGGCGACTTCGCATTGTGTGGTTTGGGCATGTAAGCTCTGCGCCGAGCGGCGTCAGTGCCACGACGAGCGTGTCAGTGACGCAGCGATCGCCGTTGATCGCTGGGCCGAGGCAGCGGGGCTCGGAACGGACTCGACTCTTGCACAAACAGGTACGAGAACCACTTGGCCCCCGGCCCGGTTACATGAGCTATAACAGCGTTAGGTCGTCGGGTGTTTCCCGATTGGCAGGAATAGGCGGGCCCGGGCAGGCTGTGACGGCAGGAGGGAGCTTCGCCCCGGAGACCGAAGCATCGCGCGGCAGGTAGTTGCACGATGCCTGCCCTGGAGCTCACTACCAGGCGCGCTGCGGACGCGTCGGTCGCGCGCGCCCATTCACGGAGGCGTCAGAGTGCCCGATCACGACCATCCCACGGTCACCGGCTGGAACCTCCCGCTCGACCACCCGGACCTCCTCGAACTGCTGCGTTTCTTCCATGGACACGTTGGCCCCTATGCGGTGCTCGGCTACCGCATTGGCCAGCGGGCCATGAGCGTCCTCGGAGCCGAGAAGTACTTCGGCATGCAGGTGACCGTGACCGGCCCGAAGACCACTCCATACACTTGCCTGATCGACGGCCTGCAAGTCTCGACCGGCTGCACTACGGGCAAGGGCAATATCGCGGTGGCAGCCGATGACCCGCCACCGGGGCTCCTGTTCGCGATTCAGTTCGGCTTCGGCAACCGCCGACTCTCCGTACGCGTGCCCGAGTCAGTCAAGAGCACGTTCGCCGGGTGGCTGCAGGCGGGACTCAGCGAGGAAGAGCTGTTTGCCAAGACACGGGATCATCCGGCAGAGGGGCTGTGGGAGGAGCGGCTCAGCGATGCCCCCGCCGGCTCGTAGGGGTCATGACCGGCGAGGGAACCACTCCCTCAACGTGTCAAGAAGCCTGCGGAAGGCGCGATCCTGGCATTGGTCAAGGCGCCCCATCTTCCGCGCCATCCTGGCGTAGATGGCCGACGACTTCGGACGCTGTTGCAGCCTCTCGCGGAGGACAGCTTCGAGCGCCTCCTTGGGTCTCCCCACTTTGCCCGACTCCTCAAGGCCGAAGCGGCTGAGCACTTCGAGCAACTCCTCGAGCTGGACTCCGAGTATCTGGGCAGCACGATCGTTCCGCCCCCATGCCCAGGCCTCGAGTTCAGGAGCGATGGCGATCGCTCTGAACGTGCCTTCTTCCCATCCCGATCGGCGCAGCCACATCTCGACCTCCTGCTCCGCCTCTTCGGGAGTGCTGCCCTCGGCTCCCGAGCCCTCCAGGTCGAAGATGACAATCGCACGACGGTGCCGCCCGCGCCGCTCACGGAGGTACTCGTGCGCGTGCAGGTACACCCAGGAATCATGGGCCCCCGGGCGGTTCTCTACACCGAAGTCGATCTCTTGAATGCGCAGGCCTGGCTTCCGGTCCCTGAGGAGGGTCTCTACCGCTCGTTGTGCGTCTGCATCGGCCACAAGGACGATCAGGTCCCGCTGCATAGGGGCTTCACCCCAGCACTCCGGCCGCAAACAGGTCAGACAGCGGCACGCCCTTCCGCCATTCCTGCAGTTCCGGATGCTCGCTGCCGCGTACGATCTGCGTGGCGCCTTCTTCGTCTTGAGAGAAGCACAGCAGGTTCTCTGGCGGCGTCAGCCCAACGACAACGGGAGAATGAGTCGCGAGGAAAACCTGCCCCTCGTATACGGAAGTCAGCGATTGGATGACAGCTTCTATCGCCTTCGGATGGATGCCGTTCTCGGGTTCCTCAATGATGAAGATCCGGTCTTCGGGGGGCAGATAGGCGATGAGCGTCAGCGCCAGGAACCTAAGGGTCCCGTCTGACAATCGCCACGATGGTACCTCCAAGCCCTCGGCGAATCGGGCCAGGAGGTATAGGTGGCGGTCATGTGGTTGCTCAATTACCTGTATCGTCTCAAGGCCGTGCAAGACGGTCTGGAGGTGCTCAATCCACCAGGCGAAGCGATCGGTCCCTTCGATTTGCTGGACAAGGAAGGGGAGGTTTGAGCCGTCGCTTCGCAACTCGCGTGGCGCGTCAGGCGGGCACGGCTGCCGCATCGCCGCGCTGTTGAGCTCAAGCATATGGACCCGGTCGCGCAGGAGTCCGCGGAACCACAGTGCCTCCGGGAACTGATCGGGATCCTCCGGCACGAGTGATAGCGCAAGACGTTCCGGAGGCGGCTTGTAGCGCCAGGGCTCGCCTCTGGCAGTGAGGAACAGATTCGGCTTCCCAGACACGCGGAGAAGGGATACGCGGTAGCCCTCCCGCAGCAGGTCCGACGGATGCTCCGGCCCGTTCTCCTGGTTTGCCGGCTGCGACAGACGCGCGAGAAGCTCATCGAGTATCAATGTGCGCTTCTCGGCGGCGTGCAGCACCTCTGCAAGCTGTATGGGTCCGTCTGGGCGGGCGCCGACCATGGCAGTATAGCTGGCCTGAGTCAAGTGTCTCCCGGAGGCGATGGCTGCGCCAACCTCGCGAGGCACCCTGGCGCCGATCTCCAACGAGAAGCCAGCCCGCTCTCCCCTCCACGTGAGCTCAGGCAACTGGCGCGCCCGCTTGCGGACTGCGCGGGTCACGTCGCCGTCCATGCGCAGGGCGTCTTGGAGGAAGCCAATGGCATCGAGTAGTGTGCTCTTGCCACTGGCATTTGGTCCGACAAGCACATTGAAAGGGCTGAGCTCTACGTCCACATCGAACAAGCATTTGTACCCCTGGGCTTCTATGCGCGTGATCATTTTCTGACCCTCTTGGCCTTACGGGGCGCCAGAGCGTTCAGTGCACGAGTCTATCGGGCGCACCAATACGGACTTCGCCGCACGAGCACAGCCGTCCTGCGACAAGTCGGGGGCCGCGGGCGCGATTGCCCGCTCAATACGGCGCCACCTTCGGTGGCAGCGGATCGGCGGCATCCATCAAGGCGTCGATGAGCATCAGCCGCGCGTCGGACACAAGTCCGGCCGCCGACGGATCGGCGGCGCGGTTCACGAACTCATCCGGGTCCTCGGTCAGGTCGACCAGGACCTCTTCGCCGGTGTTCAGGCGCGAGTACTTGAGTTCCTTCGTTCTCACCGTCCGCACGTCCATCCGGCGCGGGTTGGTGTACTCAACGAGGACGCGGTCGGTGCCCTCGCAGGCATCTCCGGTCACCAGCGGGCACCGCGACTGACCGTTCACACCCTCCGGGATCGGCAGCCCGGCGGCCTCCAGGATTGTCGGCATGATGTCAACGGACTCGATCAGCTCGTCGATCTGCGCACCGGCCGGGACCCGCCCGGGCCAGCGCATGGCCAGCGGAACGCGGATGATGCCATCGTAGTTCGTGGCGTGCTTGCTCGTCATCCAGTGATCGCCGATCAGGTCGCCATGGTCGCTGTGGTAGACCACGATCGTGTCCTCGGCGATGCCCAGCTCCTCCACCAGTTGCAGGATCCGGCCGCAGTGGTGATCGACGAAGCTGCACGTGGCGTAGTAGTAGGCGCGGAACTCCTGCCAGTCGCGATCCGAGAGGTGCGCTGTGTTCCGGCTGATGTGCCGGAACATCGCCGGCTTGTCGTCCAGCTCGCCCTCGCGTCGCAGGGGCAGTGGCATGTCATCGGCCGGGTACATGTCCAGGTAGCGCTGCGGCGGGTTGCACGGGGAGTGGGGAAGGTAGAAACCGGCGATCGCGAACCAGGGACGGTTCGCGCTGTGAGCCCCTCGGATGAACTCGATCGTCCGGTCCGCCACCCACGCCGTGTGTGAGTACTCCTCCGGCCCCCCAAAGACCCAGTGCCCCGTCGGTCCGCCTCGATCCTCGACATTCGGGATCGGCACGCGCACCTTCGCCTCCAGGCCGGGGTCGATGCTGCGGATCCAGCGAATGTAGGGATCGGGGTAGCAGCCGGGCTCGTCGCTGATCAGCGGCACATCAAAGCCGTACGGCGGGTGCGGCTCCGTGTGGTCCCGGCCCGAATGTGGCAGGAAGTGGAGCTTGCCCAGATTGGCCGTCTTGTACCCGGCCGCGGACAGACAGTGGGCCAGCGTGACCTCGCTTTCGGGGAGCGGAATGCCGTTGTCCCGGACGCCGTGACAGTGAGGCCGGCGACCGGTCAGAACGCAGGCTCTCGTCGGCATGCAGACCGGGTTATTGACAAAGAAGCTGGTGAAGTTCGCGCCCTGGCGGGCCAGTTCATCGATGGCGGGTGTCTTCACGAGACCGGGGTTGTTGATGCCAAGGCCGTCGAACCGCTGCTGGTCGGTGGTCATGAAGAGGATGTTGGGGGGTCTCTCATCAGGCAAGGCGATCGCTCTCCTCGTCCTCAAGCTGGGTGGCCGGTCAGAGGACCGTACTGGCTTCGCTCTCGCCTGCTGATCCGCCTCCTCTACAGCCTCACCGGCTCTCGACCGGGCGCCACTCCGTTCTGCCGACATCCCCCACGTGCCCGTCCACGAACGCGACGTTGCGCCTGCCTCGATGGAAGGCGCGGCGATCGAAGATAACGGGAGTTCCGGCGGGGTCCTGGATGTCGTCCACGTTCGTCTGGGCAAGCTCGACGTTCCAGTGGTAGCTGAGGCCGGGTTCGGGGAGGTAGTCGGTCCGGGGACGGCCCCAGCAGTCGCGCCAGGTCGGGTCTGCCGGGCAGTGCCAAATGGAGGCGTTCTTGGTATAGGGCCAAAGCAGCCCGTCCCCCAGGACGGCCATCCCGAAGGCGATGGGCTGTCGCCGGGCCTCCTCGAAGCGCTCGTAATGCACACCTGCCAGATCGAGGGGCGAAACAGGCGGGGGCAGACGGCCATCGTAGTCTTCGGCGTACAGCAGGAGGGCCTGGCGAACGGATCTCAGGTTGCTCTGGCAACTGACAGCCCGTGCTCGTGTCCGGCCGAACTCCATGTACGCGGCTGGCGCCCCGCTCAATAGGGCGGCGATGGCGATGCTGAGGGCGATGAGCGCGCGATGGGCGTGGTTGCCCACCACGAGAAGCCGCCAGGTCAGTCCCCAGAGACCACCTACGATCCCGCCGAGCACCAGGACCGACAGCCCGTCACACGGTCCTTCCAGGCGTGGTGTCTGCGAAATGAAGGTAATGCCCAGCGCGACCGGATACACGGCTACCGGGGCGATCAGCGCCCAGGTGAACATCCCAAGAACCGTCACTGGCGAGCCGCGACGGAACGCACGCAACACGACGTCGGCAAGCGAGCCAGCCGCCAGGCCCCCGATGGCGGCGATGCCGCCCAGGCCGGGCGCTCGTGCCTCTGACGACAGAAACCACACGGCCGCAGCCACGCCCCCGGCAATGCTCGGGCCGAGGTACCGCTGACGCCAGGAGAGACGGACGGTCGGCTCTGCCACGAGCACTCGCCTCCGCAGACTCTCTATGGAGACAGACGCAGAAGAGGCAGATCAGTTGCGGTGGAGTTCGGGCTTGTCAATCCTCAGACCGGTGGACGATCTCAACCCAGAGCGACAGAGGTCCCAAGGGGGGGAGGGCAGGAATGTCGAGACACCGACGGGAAGAGGAGTAGAGATGTGAGCTGGCGCGAACGGTCGCATGGTCGGGAGGGGCAGTGAATGGACCTGTACTACGTGGACGAGTCGTATGACTCCAGACGCGAGCATGGGAACGAAATACGCTTCGTGTTGTCAGCTGTGCGGGTGAGGGAGGAGGACTGGGAAGAGCATCTTGAGGCGCTCTTCACTTGGCGTCGCGGACTCAAGTCGTCCCTCGGGATCTACACGGGCGCCGAGTTCCACGCTACCGATCTTCTCGGCGGGAAGGGTCCACTTGCGCCCTGGCCGGTTGACGAGAAGACGCGAGTCAAGCTCTTCTCGGAGGGGCTGAAGGTACTCACGTCCATGCATGACGTACACGTAATCAACGTCTCCCTGACGCCCACAAGGAAGCTGCAGGAGCTGCCTGCGCTTGAGATGGCGGCATGGGAGCGGCTGTTCAACCGGATCAACAGGACGGGGAAGGAGCTCGGACGTCGGGCGCTGCTC
>CBFDAZ010000067.1:0-13245 GCA_965602825.1 uncultured bacterium | reverse complement strand
CGTTGCCTCGGTCACCAAGGCGCCGGCGCCCTACCTGAGAGAGACGGGACTGGGGGCCGAGTACCTCATCATCGCCCACGAGGATCTCGTCGAGCCGGTTACACGTCTGGCCGAGTACCGGAGGGGCCAGGGACTGCAGGTAGCGATCGTGCCGGTGGGTCAGATCTACAACGAGTTCAGCGCGGGGGTATTCACCCCGTACGCGATCCGCGACTTCGTCGCTTACACCTTGGCCGAGTGGGATCCGCGGCCGCAGTACCTGCTCCTGGTCGGTGACGCAACCTACGACTATCGTGACTACCGGGGCACCGGCTTCCCGAATCTGGTGCCGACCGTGATGGCGCGGGAGGGCGGCGGGATTGAGGTTGCGGCGGACGCCGGGTTCGTGGTGAATGCCGAGACGGGGATCCCGGCACTGGCGGTGGGTCGTTTCCCGGCCAGCACGCCCGAACAGCTAGGCAAGCTGATCGACAGCACCATCGAGTTTGAGCGGCTCAGCCGCACGGGTGAGCATACCAGGAAGATGGTCTTCGTCGCCGATCAGGAGGGGTTCGGCCCACTCAAGAGCCGCTTCGAACAGGCCTGCGACCTCTGGTCGCGGGACGCGTCCCAGGCAGGTTTCGCCGTGGAGAAGTTCTACCAGACTCAGGTCGGCCTGACGGAAGACCTGGACCGCACGACGCGCATCGCCAAGACGCGGGAGGCCCTGACGCCTGGCCTGGTTGAGAGCCTGCGTGATGGACCGTACGGTGTGTTCTTCACCGGCCACGGAGACGAGCTCTTCTGGGGGTACAACAAGCTGCTCACCACCGATGATCTGCGGGAGGTGGAGGGGCAGGCCCCGTGCATCTGTATCCAGGACACGTGCTTCTCCGCAGGGCTCGATCTCCCCGGCGCTCAGAACAGCCTCACCGAATCTCTGCTGTGGTCCGGCGTCTGCGCCGCGAGTTACGCTCCTTCGAGGCTGGGTGGCAACGACGTTCAGCGCGACCTGCTCCGCCGACTCATCGACGGCAACATCGGCCGCCTCGGGCAAGCGATCCTCGAGGACCGGAGCCGACGGCTGCGTGGCGCGGACGGGTTCTGGGTCTCGGGCTCCAATTTCAATCTACTGGGCGATCCGGCGTTGTGGGTGAATGTCAAGCCGGAAGGCGACGCTCAATAGCGCCCGATCCGCGACGTAGTCGACGACAGGCTTGTGCCGGTCCGCACAGGGCAGAGGCCACTCAGGCAAGAGCCAGGACGTCCATCGTCGCGGCACAGATCCAGTGCAAGAGCCAGCAGCCGACCATGGAGCGGCCGCGATAGGCCATCAGGCCGAGGAACAGGCCCGCGACGACCGATGCCGCGACCTCGGCCTCGGGCTTGCCGAAGTGCATCATGACGAAGGGGATCGTCTGGATGACGATGGAGGCCGGCCCGAACGGTCGGGCCAGTGCTCGCAGAAGGAACCCCCGGAAGAAGAACTCCCAGGCGAGGAAGTAGGCGCCATACGCAAGCTCCCAGGGGATTAGCAGCAGGGGCCGTTCGCGTGCGAGACCGAACATCGGGTAGTAGGAACGGAAGGCGCTGAAGCGCGCGGCGATCACGATGAGCGGCAGCACGATGGCCAGGTATAACGCGCCGTGACGAAGCCAGACCCGCCACTCACCTGCGCCCAGCCCATAGTCGCGCAGCCTCTCGCGCAGCACCAGCTTGACCAGGAGCACGGGGACCACGAACAGGCACAGGATGTTCAGCCCCACCCAGCCGAAGATGCCCCACTCGTCGCTAACGAGCCCCAACTCGACGGGAGCCCTCCGGTGGTACGTGACCACCAACATCATTACCACCGCGGAGACGGCGACCAGTCCGGGGCCGCCTCTGAACGCGGCGCGCAGCAACTCCACTGACGCGGAGAACTCAGACGGGTTCGTAGGTGTAGGCTGATCAGGCATAGGGAAGATGACCGGCCGGCGACGGAGAGCGTGGGCGGTCGCCGATGGTGGAGTACGTAGTTCCGGCTGCCCGGCCACGCGTCGGCCGAGCGGACCCGCCCACTCATCAGTTATCCATCGCCCAGCACTGCAGGCCGCCGAAGTCAAAGGTGAAGTCCAGGATCCGTGCGCCCTCGGCCTCCAGGGCTCGGCGCACCGGGCCTTCTCGATCGGGCGCGCAGTAGAAGAGCAGGCAGCCTCCGCCTCCTGCTCCGCAGATCTTGGCGGCGAGGGCGCCCGCCCCTCGGGCGGCCTCGACCATCTCCGCCATCCGGGGCGTGAGCACGGCCGGGGAGAGGCTTATCCTGGCCTCGTATTCCTCGTTCAGCAGGCCAGCGAACTTCTCGAGGTCTTCGCCCCTGAGCGCGCGCGCCCCGTCCCTGGCGACCCGCTTAACCGTACGTAGAGCCTCGACCACAGTCGGGTCCCCGCTCTTGTAAGCGTCGATCATCTTTGTATTCGTGTCACCCGAGAGCCGTGACTCCCCAGAGTAGCACAGGACCAGGTGCTTCTCAAGGTCGGCCACCAGGGCCGGCGTGACCTCGATCCGCTCAACGGCCACCTGATCGCCATGGAACTCCATGTAGCTCATCCCGCCGAGCGCCGCCGCGTATTGGTCCTGCTTGCCGCCCACAATGCCCATTTCGGTCTCGATCTGGCAAGCCATCTCCGCCAGTTCGTAACGGCTGAACCGGTCTTTGGCTCCCGTCATGACCGCTCGCCGTCGATCGAGAAGTGCCAGGAGGGCCACGCCGACCGATGCGGAGGAGCCCGTCCCCGAGCCGGGCGGGGAGTCGGTCCGAACGGTAACGTGTACTCCCGTATCGATGGCGAACCGCTCCATCGCCATGGTCAGCAATCGCAGGCTGCTCTCCTTCTCGATCTCCCTCACAGTGCCGGCCTCAACGAACTCCTGCAGGTCTTCCGAATCGATCCGGACGCCCTGCTCCCATTCCTCCAGAGAGCAATACGCGTAGCGGGCGATCGCCACGTTCAGAATGGCTCCGCCCTCTGAGTCCCGGAAGGCCTGCAGATCGGTCGTTCCGCCCGCGAAGTCGATCCGGACCGGCGCTCGGCTGCGTAGGACCATTGCCCTTCCTCTTCCCGGCGGCGTGTCGCGTGCTACGCCGCTCAAGGCTGCGGCGGGACGCTCAGACGGTCGGCCCGACCCTTCTGACCGCAAACTCCGTGTGTCCCAGTTGCTCCGCACACGTCGGCTCTCCTGAGGCGGCCTGCCCCACGTGAGCGAATAGGGACCGACCAACCTCTTCCACGCTCAACACCTCGCTGAGCACCACACCCGCGTCGAAGTCCATGTCCTCGGGCATTCTCTCGTAGAGAGAGGTACTTGTGCTCAGTTTTACCACAGGCGCTACGACGGAGCCAACGGGACTTCCCCGGCCAGTGCTGAAAACGACGATCTGGGCGCCGCCCGCGACCATGCCGGTGACCGACTCAACGTCCTGCCCCGGCGTGTCCATCACAACCAGGCCCTTGCGGGTGGGCCTGTCTGCGTATCCAATCACTTCTTGGACGAGGGTCGTTCCACCTTTGTGGATGCACCCGAGCGACTTCTCCTCCAGGGTACTGATGCCGCCGGCCATGTTGCCCGGCGTCGGGTTCGCGCCCCGGATGTCTGCCCCGTAGTCAATCACTCGGCGTTCGGTCTCCTCCACGATGCGGCCTATCTCATCAGCAATCTGTGCATTCCTCGCCCTGCGCTGGAGGACATGCTCAGCGCCGATGAACTCCGTCGTCTCGGACAAGATGACCGTACCGCCGGCTTGCACCAGCAGGTCCGCAGCGCGACCCATGACCGGGTTGGCGGTTACCCCGGACCAGGCATCCGATCCTCCACATTCCGTACCCAGCGTCAGTTCGGAGAGCGGCCTGGCTTTCCGTTCCTCGGCGGCCGCCCCGCGCACCATCTCGCTCGCCAACTCAACACCCAGGCCGATCGCCTTGCGCGTCCCGCCTATCTCCTGGATGTCAAGGCGCTTGACGCGCGTGCCACGATCCGCGATGGCATCGGCCAGCTCGCACGAGGAGATGGCCTCACAGCCCAGGCCCACCACGACCGCGCCCCAGACGTTGGGATTGGAGCCCACACCGGCCAGAGTGCGGAGAGTCTGGTCTCGATCGTCACCGATCTGCGAGCAGCCGTGCTGGTGCTCGGCCGCCACCGTCCCGGACACCCGGGCGGCGATCTGGCCCGCCACGCTTGCTGAGCAGGCGACCGATGGGAGGATCAGGACGTGGTTGCGGACGCCGGCCGGTCCGGATGGGCGCGGGAAGCCCTCAAAGGTCATTGTCACCACAAACATCCCTTGGTTGGCGGTGTGATGGCCATGGCTATTCGGCGGCGTCCTCCAGCCGGCCGATCACGGCCTCGATCTGTTCCCGCCGCACGCCACCCCAACGTAGGACCCGAGGCGGCGAGAAGGTCATGTCAATCACTGTGGAGGCCACTCCGCTTCCGCGCGGGTCACACTGAACCACTACGTCGAGCCATGGGCCGAGGGCCTTGACGACCTGAGTAGCCTCCGTGGTACTGGGTGCTCCGGACGGATTGGCGCTCGTCACGGCGACCGGCACCCCCGCCGCGCGAATGATCTGCCGCGCCATCTCGTGGGCGGGCAGACGCAGGGCCACGGTGCGACCGCCGCCGACGGTTTCGGGGCAGACCACATCGGTGCGGAGCAGGATGATGCTTAGGGCACCCGGCCAGAACTGCTCGGCCAACGCCCGCGCCGTGTCCGGGACGTCCCTCGCGAAAACAGACAGGTCTTCCAGATCGGCCAGGAGCACCGGCAGAGCCATGTCGCTAGGGCGTCGCTTGGCCCGGAAGAGCCTCCGGACAGCCGAGGGGCTGGCGGCGTTTGTGCCGACGCCGTACACCGTGTCCGTCGGGAAGGCTGCCAGGCGACCCGACCGCATGGCCTCGGCGGCGGTTACCAGTTCCTCGGCCGACAGGGACAGGCCCTGAGGCCGCAGGACTACCGGGCCACCCTCCTCATTCGTCATGTGCTTCGGCGATGACGACACGCTCGATCCCACTAAGATCGTTGACGATCACCGTTCCGAACGAGGGCCACGCTGCGGAACAGATCTGCATGACCCGCCGGGCCTGATCGATGCCCACTTCGAGGGCCACCAAACTGAGGCCGGGGAGCGCGGCGGCGGCCTGCGGGATGACGCGCTCATAGAAGCCAAGGCCATCGTCACCCGCCCCGAGCCAGGCTTCGCGCGGCTCGTGAAGCGCCACCTCGGGCGGCAGTTCCGGCAGGTCCCGAGCCGGCACGTACGGCGGATTCGACACCAGGCAGGTGATCTCCTCGGCCAATCCCGCCTGGCACACAGGCGTGAGGTCGGCGCCCTGGACGAGAGCGACGCGGTCCGCCAGTCCCAGTGCCTGGGCGTTCTCCCTGGCCACGGCGATCGCCTGGTCCGACACGTCGGTCAGGAGGACCCGGATGTCGCGCAACAACGCGCCCAGGGACAACCCAATGGCGCCACAGCCCGTCCCCAGGTCAAGAACCACCGCGGGCGTCGTCTGTGCTTCCAGCCGCTCAATGACCTGCTCGACCAAGACCTCCGTCTCAGGCCGCGGGACGAGGGCCCGCGGGTCACACCGGAAGCGCAGACCCATGAACTCGGTGTCCCCGGTGATGTACGCCAAGGGCTCACGTTCCATCCGCCGGCGCACCGCTGCGCAGAACGCTTCGTATTGGTCCGAAGGGAGGGGGGAGCCGAGTTCCAGGTCGAGGCGCGACAGAGGCGTATCAAGCAGCGACGACAGGAGTATGCGGGCGTCGGCGCGAGGGGTATCGACACCGTGGAGTTCAAGCGTGCGGACAGCTTCTTCGAGCGCCTCTCGGGCGGCTTTGAGCGCCGTCATGGCCAACGGCCGTGCGGGAGCGGACCTGGGCCACAACCCTGAGAGTCAGTCCTCGGTGGAATCCTGGCCGCCTGCCGCCAGCTCTGCCAGCCGGCGTTCGTTCTCGGCTCGCGCAAGCGCCTCCAGCAGCTCGTCCAGGTTGCCCTGCAGGACCGAGGGGAGGTTGTGGAGCGTCAGACCGATGCGGTGATCGGTGACCCGGTCCTGTGGGAAGTTGTAGGTCCGGATCTTCTCCGAGCGATCGCCGGACTTCACCTGCTCCCGCCGGGCCTCTGCCTCCTCAAGCTGGCGTCTCTCGAGTTCCATGTCCAGCAGTTTCGACCGCAGGATCCGCAGCGCTTGCTCCTTGTTCTGGTGCTGAGACCGCTCGTTCTGGCAATTGACCACGAGCCCGGTCGGCTGGTGTTTGATTCTGACCGCGGTATCGTTCTTCTGTACGTGCTGGCCGCCGGCTCCGGAGGCTTTGAAGGTCTGTATCTCGCAGTCGTTCAGATCGAGCTCGACGTCAAGCTGCTCGGCCTCCGGCAGGACGGCCACGGTCGCCGCCGACGTGTGGATGCGGCCCTGGGACTCGGTCACCGGGATCCTCTGGACCCGGTGGACGCCGCGCTCGCCCTTCAGCTCTCCGTAAGCTCCCTGGCCATCGACGGCGAACACAACCTCTCTGACCCCGCCGAGGTCGCTCGGGCTGCTGGCCAGGACTTCGAGCTTCCACTTGCGGCGCTCAGCCAGGGCCGAGTACATGCCGAACAGGTCGCCCGCGAAGAGCGCCGCTTCGTCCCCGCCCGTACCCGCGCGGATCTCCATGATGGCGTTCTTGTCGTCAGCCTCATCCGTAGGCACCAAGACCTCAACCAGGGCCGCGTGGCCACCTTCGAGCCTCGTCTCCGCGGCACGCAGCTCTTCCTGGTAGAAGTCGCGTTCCTCGTCGTCGGTTGCTTCCTGTAGGAGGGTGCGCGCTTCGTCAGCATCGCTCAGAGCCGCCTTGTACTCCGCGTAGCGCTCCACCGCTGCCGACAGCTCCGCGTGGCGTTTGCCGACCTCCCGGAAGCGGTTCTGGTCGGCGATGACACCCGGGTCGCTGAGCTCTCGCTCCAGAGCCCGAAGCTCCTCTTCCATTCCGTCCAGAGCGGCCAGATTCACTCCGTCTCCTCCCCCGGCATTGGGTCAGCTTCGCGGTCGGCGGCCGGGCTTGCCGGCCTGAACTCCTGCGGCGGCGGCCAGCCGGTCGGCAGCGGCACCTCCGGCGCTACGCCGGCCAGCGCGTAGATCGCGACATCGATCATCCGCGGCTCCGGCTCCCGCGTCGTCAGTCTCTGCAGCAACAAACCCGGACCGGTGAGGAAGCGCACGACGGCCGAGTCCCGGTGCTTGCCGGCCAGCCGTGTCATTTCGTAGGCGAGGGCCGCCACCGCGGGGACCATCGCCAGTCGCAGGGCCAACCGCCAGTACCAGACGGGCCAGCCGAAGAAGCAGCCCACGATGATCTTCAGGACGATGAACAGCAGCAGGAACGCGGTGCCGCATCGCGGGTGCAGCGGGCTCTCGTCCTTCGCCGGCTCCCGGTCGACCTGACCTTCACGCTCCAGTGTGTTGATGACCTTGTGCTCGGCCCCATGGTACTGAAAGACCCGTCTGATGTCGGGGATGAGCGAGATGCCGGCGATGTAGCCCAGGATCAGGGCGAGCCGGATCACACCCTCGACCACGTTCTTAAGGATCGCGACGCCATAGCCGCCCTCCAGCTTCACGAACCCAGCCAGCGAACTCGGAAGCAGGATGAAGAGCCCCAGGCCCAGCGCCATGGCCGGCAGCAGGGCCAACCAGAGAGCCGTGTCGCTGAGGGCCTCGGCACTGGCCTTCGATGGGGTGCCAGGCTTCCGCAACAGGAACAGAACGAACAGCCCGACGAGTACGCCCAGCCCGATGCGTACCGGCAGGAGCGCCTGATCCGCCGTCTCGATGGACGGTATTCGGGCTGCGACCAACGCCGCCAGCCTGGGCGCCAGGCGATAGACGAGGGCCGCCCCGATCAGCACAATGACAGATGCGAAGAGCCACGGCCGACGTCCGGTTCCCGAGGTCTGCTCTGCGGGCCCGGCCTCGGCCGCTTCCTTCTCAGCGGCTTCGAGCTCGTCCTGAAGTGCCACGTTCCCCGAGAACTGCAGGCTGCGCAGACCGAGCGTCAGCGTCTCGAGGAGCATGATCGTGCCACGGATGAGCGGCAGCTTCGCCCAACGCGACTTCTCGAACAGGTGCGGCACCGGTCGCTTGTCAACCACCACACTGCCGTCGCGACGCCGGACCGCGGTGGCATAGACATCGCGCCCGCGCATCATGACGCCCTCAATGACGGCCTGGCCACCGTAGAAACGGGTTTCTGCCACAGGTATCCTGGGGGCAACGCCGTACGCCGTATTCGGCAGGACGCGTGCCAGCCTCTCGGGGCGCTACTCCTCGGTCTCGGTCTCGTCCTCGTCCTCGGGCGTCGATTGGTCGCGCGTCGAGGCGTACTTCTTCTGAAGCCCGTATCGCTTGATGAACCGGTCAACTCGCCCTTCGGTATCGACCATCTTCTGACGACCGGTGAAGAACGGGTGGCACTTCGAGCAGATCTCCACGCGTATCTCCGGCTTGGTGGAACGCGTCTGGAAGGTCTCCCCGCAAGCGCAGGTAACCGTGCAGTCCATGTAGTCCGGGTGGATGTCGGTCTTCACTTGGCCTACCCCTCTCGACTGATCAATGGCTCACTGACAAAACGAGCACTGGGAGATTATAGCACCACCACGACGCCGGGCGCAAGGAATCGGGCGACGCAAACGCTGCCCGTCTGTGTGCGGCTTATAACCCGTTGCGGCGCTCAGGAGTTCCTGGTGTGTCCCTCCAGGGCCGTGCGGTAGACCTCAAGGAGCCGGTCTGTGGCGTACGGGATGCCGTACTTGCGGCTGGCCTCCTGCGCGGCCATCGCCATCTCCGAGCGCTTCGTCTCGTTCCGTCCCAGTTCCAGCATGACCCTCGCCAGTCCCTCCACTCCCTCACCTTCGGGCGCCAGCAGGCCGGTCTCGCCATGTCGCACCATGTCGTTGATCCCACCGGCGTCAATGCCGGCGACCGGGGTCCGTGCGGCCATTGCCTCGTTCAGGGACAGGGGCTGGACCTCGGTCACGCTGGCCGTGACGAACACGTCCGCTGCAGCATGGTACTCCCTGATCTCCTCGTAAGGAACGGGCCCGGTCAAGATGATGCGTTCACCGCACGGCTGTGTCGCAGCCAGTCGCTTGAGCTCGTCGAGCGCCGGCCCGCCTCCGACAATCATCAGCCTGGCCTGCGGAAGCTGCTGGGCCACAAGACCGAAGGCATGGATCAGCCGGTCGAGGCTTTTCTCCTTCGCCGCCCGGCCAACGAACGTGAACAGCAGGTCGGTCGGCGCGATGCCGAACGTCTCCCGCACGCCGTGTCCGATCGCCGCATCAAAGCCAGAGAGGTCGGTGGCATTCGGGACAACCTCGATCGGCTGGGTAACGCCCAGGTCGAGCAGGTAGTCCTTCATGGCGGCCCCCGGGGTCACCACGATGTCGCACTGCTGGCAGTAGCTGCGGACCGTGCGCCTCAGGACACCGTGGAGCAGCCCCGGCGGGATCGGCCAGGCGTAGTGGGCATACTGCTCGTACTGGGTGTGGATGGTGGTGACCACCGGCGCCCCCGTTTGGCGGGCGAGGCGCAGGCCCCACCGGCCGATGAGCCAGGGATGCTGGGTATGGACAAGGTCCACCGACAGCTCGCGAAACGACCGGCCTGCGGAGCCTGAAAGGGGCAGGGGGACCGGGTATTCCGGGTAGCGCCGGAGACACCAGGCGCGGAATCGGAATACGAAGTCCTCGTCCTCCACGGGCTGGTGTGCCTGCGGCGCGAAGACAAAGACCTCGTGGCCGGCCTGCTCGAGACCCTTGCGGAAGGCCTCAATGGAGTTGACCACCCCGTTGACGGTGGGTCGATAGGCATTGGTGAAGACGGCGATCCTCAAGGGCCGTGACCTCCCACCGCGATGGCCGTCAGGGCGCAGGCGTGCCCGCACCGGCACCGGTCGGCCATGGCCGCGCCAGTTGGCGGCCGACATCAGACAGCAACGGCAAGGCAGGGATTCACTGCGTCCGGGCGAGCTTTTCCTTCAGCACATCGATCAGCCGCGGCGCCTGCAGCCGGCGGATGAGGATGACGTCCACGGGCGCCGTCTCGTCGCGAGTGGCCGGGAGCAGCTTGTCGGCCAGACTCCCCCGCTCCTTCTGGTACTGCTCGTCGCTCATCGACTTCGCCTGGCGAAACAGGGCCAGGATCTCGTCTTTGGTGATCTCCCGGCCCTCGGCCAGGTTCTCGGCGTTGACTCCAGCGTCGGTCTCGAAGTCCTGGTCCGACATCTCGCGGGCCCAGTCCAGGTACGCCATGGCCTGCATCCGCGCCTCGCTGACCCATGTCAGGATGTCTACCTGAGGTTCGGTCAGCACGCCGTCCTCTCCCCGCAGCCGGGGCACGAAGTCGAGTAGTCTCTTTTCCAGTGCACGGTCCAGTCCCTGAAGCGCTTCGACCTGCTGGTCGATCTGCTGGTCGATGGCGTCCGGCACCCCTTCGTCGTTGAGGAGGGCGGCCTTCTTGGCCTCAAGAAGCGGCTCCAGCCGCTGCATGACTGCGGCCCGTTCCAGGTCGCCCTGCTTCAGGCGCGCCTGGATCGCCTCAACCTGCGCAATGAGGCCAATCAACTGCTCTTTGCTCAGCTCGAGGCGGTTGATCTCGTCCAGGAGGTCGATGTCCTGCTGGATCTCCTGCAGCCGTGCCTCGATCTTGGCCGCGGTCGGCTCCTGCGTCCGCGCCGTGGGGCACCCGACGGACGTCAGGCAGGCCACAAGCATGAGCGCAAGCAAGACGCGCTGGAAAGAGCCATCCACACCGTGGGTCATCGAGCGCCTCCCGAGGCAGGTGGTCCGCCGCGTCGGGCGCATTCTAACATATGGTCGTGGGGTGGTCAACGAAGCCGGTTGCAGTCGTTGCGCGAGGACGACAGATCATGTATTCTCTCCGGCGAGCGGGTAGAGAGAGCCCGCCGGAAGGTGGGTCGCGGGAGACGCCCGCGGCGATCGTAGGGCGCTGCTTGCAGGCCCGGCGCGCCGGATGCCAACTGGAGGTCTTCCCCCATGCTGTGGGTCACGTACGTCGCCCTCGTTTGCAGCTCCGGCCCGGTAGCGGCTCAGGACACTCGTGTGGTGAAGACCACGGTAGAGAACGCCGCAGTCCGGGCCGGCCCCAGCACGAGCTACAACCGCGTTACGGTGCTGCCGGTCGGCATCAAGCTCCCTGTGGTCAGCCGGGAAGGCAATTGGTACCGCGTCGCCCTGGGCGATCGGCAGCAGGCCTACATCAGCTCGTCCGTCGTGCAGCTTCTGCCGGCGGGAAGCGCCCCGTCGCAGGCACGGGTAACCGACATCTCGACCACGAGCTTCGAGAAGGGGACACGAGTCACCGTCTACCTGTCGGCCCCCATACCGTACCGCGTCATTCAGCGGCTCCGGCCAGCGGCGTTGGTGCTGGAGCTCTACAACTGCCGGCTCGCCCAATACGGCGTCCGTCAGCGTGGGGGCGATGACATCATCCTCGCCGTGGAGACGGTGCAGACTACCACCAACTCAGTCGAGGTCACGTTCCACTTACCACAGAGGCAGCAGACCGGCTACGCGGCCTACTTCGCGGAATCGGGCAAGGCGCTGATTCTCGACATCCGCCGACCGTTTGAGACAGGGGGTCTGCAGGGCAAGCTCATCGGCATCGACCCGGGTCACGGGGGAGAGCTTCCCGGCGCGCGCGGCCCGACGGGCTTGCTGGAGAAGGACGCCAACCTGGACATTGCCCTGCGACTGAAGCAGATGCTGGAGCAGGCCGGCGGGACCGTCCTGATGACACGGACCACGGACATCGGGTTCGGGGGCAGAGGCGATCCGGCGAGTGCCGACCTTGACCCGAGGCGCCGCATGACGAAGCAGGCGGGATGCGACATCTTCGTCAGCGTCCACAACAACCACCTCGGGGACGGCGACCCGCGAACCGTGGAGGGCACGGAGAGCTACTACTGGACGCCGATGAGCATTGCGCTGGCGCGGTGCCTGCAGGAGAACGTCTGCGCCGCCCTGGCGACGGCGGACCGCTTCATCTCATGGCGGCCCTTCTATGTTCTCCGAGACACCGACTGCCCGCGGGCGCTGGTCGAATGCAGCTACCTCTCCCATCCCCGGGAGGAGGCGCTGCTGAAGAAGCCCGAGTTCCGCCACCAGGCTGCTTTGGGGGTATTCGCCGGGATCCGGGAGTTCTTCGAGAAGGCCGTGGTGGCGGACGGACTCGAGGCGCCCGAGCCGGCGCTGCCGGCGCCGGTGGTGCCGGCGGCGCAGTAGTGCGACCGGCACCGCCACGGCTACTCGTCGGTGGCACAGACCGGGGCCGTAGGCCGTCGGTCGGCGGGTATCGAGAGAACGACCTCGCCAGCCGGAACGTCCCGCATGGCAGAGAGAAAGCCTTCTACCACACCCACCAGGGCGCCTTCGACGAACCTGTTGAGCGGGATCCGCTGTCCGCCTACCGACAGTCTGGCTCTGCCGGAAGGCGGCCGCGTCGGGTCGCCCATCGTTGATCTCCTCCCGTGGGCACGAGACGGAACAGGTCTCGCCCCGTGCCTTGGCGGCCTCGCTGCAACGCCTTGCCAGCAAGCTGGGGTGTATCCACGAACCTGCCCGACGGTCGCTTTGCTTCGCCTCTGGCGCCGCCGGTCCTCCCTGTTCGGTGATGGTGTGTCGGCGACCGTAGTCCATCAGGGGCCGAGTCGCTCCAGAGCCTTCTGTGCTTCCTTTGCCTTGTCGGTCCCCGGCGCGAGCTCGATGACGTTGCGGAACGCCTTGGCGGCACCGTCAGTGTCTTTCAGCTCGATGAGCACCCAGCCCAACACCCAGTGGGCTTCGACGTGCTGAGGATCGGCCTCAACGGCCGCCCGCAAGTGCACGGCGGCCTCGGCGTGTCTCCCGGCCCGCTTCAGGCGGAGGCCTTGTTGGTAGTGTTCCCGGGCTTGCTGGCTCGCCTGGTCTCCGGCGGGCGGCTGAATCTCCGGCATCGGGGCGAAGTCCGCCCGCGCCCGCCGAAGGGCATCCACGGCGGCGATCTCCTCGTCCTGCGCTTGCTCGACCAGTTGCACGATCTCGCCGCGCACCGCCGGGTTGGCCAGCCGTTCGCCCATGAGCTTGGTGCGTTGCTCCCACCCCAGACTATCATCCAGAGGGGTCAGGAGGCCCGGGATCGATCTCAGAGCTGCGGCTTCGGCCAGATAGTGCTCGGCGGCCT
>CBFDAZ010000066.1:0-13288 GCA_965602825.1 uncultured bacterium | reverse complement strand
CGCCAATAGGCGAGGACTGGTTGGAGGTGACGGCCGATGACCCCGACATCGAGAGCGTCGCCGCCCACCGGCCGGGGGTCTGCTTCCTGCCGAGTAAAGAATGGGATCCTCCAGCGCTTCACGAAGGCAAGCCCGCCCGCTACGGGGAGCGCATCCCCCGACTCGCAGCACCCAACTTCCTGGTGAACGAACCACCGGATCGAGACATCGAGGTGCGCCTGACGTACTGGACGGCAACGCCCGGGGACATGAATGCCTACGATGGGAAGCAGTACCACAAGGTGGCGGACCTGAGTGAGACCGGGCGCTGGGCCACGGTGACGGCTCGCGTCACGAGCGACATCTGGGGCGACCCCGGGGCGGACCGCCCGCAATATCCGGGCACCAACATCATGTTCGATGTCAACTGCAAGGCGGTGTACATCCACAAGATCGAGGTGCGGGCGGCGCCCTGACGGATCACAGCGGATGGCCGCAGGCAGGGATGCCCGGGCCACGCAGACACTTGGACCAACCTCCATCAACAGGGAGCGTGACGGATCATGACTATCAGGTCGCTAGGCCATGCGTGCTTCACGGTGAGCGATGGCAAGCACACGGTGATCTTCGACCCCTTCCTCACCGACAACCCTGAGGCGGTCGTGAAGCCGGAGGAGGTGCAGGTGGACGCCGTGCTGCCCTCCCACGGTCACTCAGATCACCTGGGTGATGCGATACCCATCGCAAAGCGCCTGGGCGTCCCGATTGTCGCGACGTACGAGCTCGCGATGTACTGCGAGCGCCATGGGGCGGCGGTCGTGCCGCTTCACATCGGCGGCGGTACCGACCTTCCGTGGGGACGAGTGAAGCTGACCTTTGCCACCCACGGCGGCGGCGTCATCGGTGAGGACTTCATCGAGTACACGGGCCCCCCGTGCGGCTTCCTGGTGACCATGTCAGGGCAGACGGTCTACTACGCAGGCGACACCGGGCTGTTTGGCGACATGAAGCTGATCGGCGAGACGACAGCGATCGATGTGGCCATCCTGCCGATCGGCGATCACTTCACGATGGGCATCGACGATGCCGTGAGGGCCGTCGGCTTCCTGCAGCCAGAGGCCGTTGTGCCCACCCACTACAGCGCCTTCGAGCCGATCCAGAAGGACCCCAGAGAATTCGCCGGCCAGGTCGAAGCGATGGGGGTCACATGCCGCATCCTGGCGCCCGGCGAGGAGGCCGAGTTCTGATGGTGAAGCTCGGGTACCATCCCGCGACCTGGGGTGGACGGCTCGAGGGCCTGCGGAGGGGCGTTGGGTGCATGTCGCGCTGTGGTTGGGATGGCGTTGAGTACAGCTACGGCGACATCGTGCGGTGGTATGACCGGCCGGATGAGTTCAGGCGAAGGCTTGACGACTACCGGCTCAGGCTGGCGGCGCTCTACATCACGAGTGGCTTCCGAGACAAAGGGGAGGTGGCAGAGCACCGCGCGCGAGTCGCGGCAGCGGCCAGGTTCTGCGCGGAGGTCGGGTGTGAGTTCGTGTTGATCGACGGCGGGGCGCGGAAGCCGGCCTGGCAGTACTCGGAGGCGGATTTCCGGCGTGTCGCGGACGCCGCGAACACGTGCGGGGAGATCTGTCGGGCAGCGGGGATCTGCTGCTCGTGGCACCAGCACTTCGGCACGATGTTCGAGTGGCAAGACAACTTCGATCGGTTGATGGCGCTGACCGATCCCGACCTGGTGCTGTGCACCCCGGATACGGCGCAGCTCAGTCTCGGCGACTTCGACGTCCCCCGGACCGTGGGCACGTACTCGCAGCGGACCAGGTACATCCACTTCAAGGACCTGAGCTGCAACCATCGGTTCATCGAGCTCGGCCGCGGCACCGTCGACTTCCCGGCCGTATGGCAGGCACTGGGTGCCGAGCAGTACGAAGGGTGGATCACCGTCGATCTCGACTACACGGAGCTCACGCCGGAAGAGAGCTGCCGGATCAACAAGGCCTACCTGAATGAGGTGCTGGGGATCAAGGGAGCGAGGGATCGGGAGGGGTGAAGGGCGGCGGAGTCGAGCTTCCAGTTCTCGGCCTGCACGGGAGGTCATCATGCAGGGCGCATTCCCACTGTTGGCAGCCATAGCCGCGGTTCTCGTCACTCTCTCGGCCGGAGCCCAGGAGCCGGCGAACCTGTGCCCCAATCCGGGCGCCGAGGAAGCCGCTGAAGGCGATGCCCCGGCCGACTGGTATGCCGAGGGAGGCGAAGGCATCTGGGCCGATGACCAGATGCGTTCAGGCAAGCGCAGCTTCAAGATCGTGCGGACGGAACCGGGGCGCACGGTTGGGTGGACCTCAGCGATGATCCCCGTGCCCGAGCCGGGCATGCAGTTCGTGCTGTCGGTGTGGGCCCGGATGGAGAACGTGACCGGCAACCAGGGCGCGTTCATCGGCCTGTATCACACCGATGAGAACGGCGAGCGCATCGGTCAGAGCGGCACGTTGAGCATCGGGGGGGCGGGCGAGAGCGCGGCAACGGAGGACTGGAAGGAGTACGTGACGGTCAGCGGCCTGACGCCGCAGGTCAAGGGTGTGCGGGTGAACGCCCGGCTGTATGGGGCCCAGGGGACCGTCTGGTTCGATGACATCCAGGTTCGACCCCACAGCCAGGAGCCGCTGGCCCGGCCACGTCCGCTGCGCCGAGGCTTGCGTCTGGAGGGAGAGGACGGGCTCGCCATCGTGGCGGCCGAGGGGTCCGCAGCAGCGGCCGAGCGCCTCCGGTCGTCGCTCCAAAGCAAGGGCTGCGAAGCGCCGGTGATCTCTCACGACGAGGTGGACCTGACCGAGGAGAGGCGCGACCTCATCATCCTCGGCAACCTGGCCACCAGTCGGGCAGTCGAGTTCCTCTACAAGCATTCCTACACGTACGAGGACCTGTACTTCCCGGGAGCGGGCGGCTATGTACTCCGGCCGCTGATCGACCCGCTGGGGATGGGGAGCAATCTGCTGGTGGTCGGAGCGTCGGACCAGGCCGGCCTCGAGGCTGGCACGGAAGCGCTGCTGGCGCACCTCGCCGCCGCAGGCGAGGTCCTGGAGATCCCCCTGACGGTCGAGACCGGGGAAGGGTATCGGGGGATTGCCGCTCTGCCCTGGTTCACCGGCGGCCCACGGCGCGAGATGGCGCCGGCCGTGGCCTTCCTGAAGAGCGGAGACATGGAGCATGCCCGGGAGTACCGGGAAATCATGCTCAAGCAGCTCGGGGCTACGGATGAGGAGCTGTTCGGGGCCGATGCCAGCCTGCATCTTCACTATGTCACCCAGACGATGTCGTGGGACCTGATGGAATCGTGCGGGGTGTTCAGCGACGCGGAGCGCCTCGAGATCGCGAACTACCTGCTCAAGGTGATGCGCTCGCCCCAGGGCTACGGTTACTCCGGGCTGCGCGCGGGCCTTGCCACCCGCGAGAACCACGCAACGCGGGCCGCCCGCGCCTTCTACTACGGCTGGCGGCACTTCAGCAAGTACTACTCGGACGACCTGGGGATCGAGCCGGAACTGTGGCGGCGGAAACTCCGGGACTTCTGGGCGGCCTGCTTTGCCAGCTCCCGGTCGTACGAGGACTCGCTGTCCCAGCACGCTCTGGGCGGGAGCCTGGACAACACGCTGGACATCAGCCTCATGGAGCCGGAGTGGTCGGCGGACTTCTACGCTTCGGGGCGCGCCCGGCTGATGGGTGAGCGCTGCATCGCCATCTGCAACAACATGGGCCAGACGGTCCTGTTGGGTGACACGGGGAGCGGCGACTACGCCACCAGCGTCTTCTCCAAGCTCGGCTACCACTTCCGCGACGGCCGCTACCTGTTCACGATCGACAAGCGAGGCACGCGGGGCACGAGCACCGACGAACCCCTGCGGGGGTTCAACATCGGTGTCACACCTCAGCCTCCGGAGGACCACATCGGCCTGAACGTCATCCCCGCTGACGACCTCTACTTCCACACAGCTCTCAGGAACATACAGGGCGTGCCGTTCGAGAGGGCTTTCGACAAACTGACGTTCCGCAACGGCTTTGGCGCCGAAGACGAGTACCTGATGCTCGACGGCGTGGCGGGTGGCAGCCATTCCTATGATGACGCCAACAGCATCGGCGAGTTCTCGGCCAACGGTCGGCGCTGGCTCTGTGAGATCGACATCTTCAACGGGCCGACCATGAGCTTCCACAACGCCGTCACCGTGGCCCGGGGCGGACTGGGTGAAGCCGACGTGCCTCAGGCCGCCGAGCTTGTGGCGAGCGCTGAGGGAGAAGGCTACGCCTACACGGCCACGCGACTACCTCACTACAACGGCACGTCGTGGACCCGTCACCTGCTGTGGCTGCCCGGGAAGTATACCTTCGCGCTGGATGAGCTGACGGTCGAGGAGGAAGGCGATTACTCCTTCGTTCTGGGCTGGAGAAGCCTGGGCAAGCCGCGGCTTGAGCCAGGGGTATTCGAGGCCACACAGGACGAGGTGCGCACACCGGGGCTGTTCCACGAGGGCGGCGAGCTGGTCGGAGCAGCCACGGACACCTCCGGCAAGGTCCTGCGCCACATGGCCGACTACGAGGCGCTGCTCTACCGGGGAGAGCAGGAGGGGGACTACGTCGAGACGCGGATCTCCGTGCCGGAGGCCGGGGAGTACGACCTTGTAGTGCACACCCTGGACTACACCGGCCGGGGGATCATCCAGGTGTCGGTGGATGGCCAAGCGATCGGCCAGCCGATCGACGACTACCTCGCCGGCCCGCCGAGGCGGACTGAGACCGAGCTCGACCGGATGCGCCTGGAGGCCGGCGACCACGCGGTCCGCTTCACCGTGGTCGGCAAGAACCCGGCGTCCGACGGCTACTACTTCGCCATCTGCGGCGTAGGCCTCTACGAGCCAGGCGGGAGAGATGAGGCGGATCGAGTTGCCCGGAACCGCTTCCGGCTGCTATTCCCTCCTGATGTGCCGGCGACGCTGGATCACGACACTGAGACGCTCGGCAAGTACCTGCCCCCGAGCCCCCATCGCGATCAGGTGCTCAATATCGTCGAGCAGACCATGACGCGAGCGCTGAAGCCTGGCGAAGCAGCTTGCTTCCAGAATCTCTTCCATGCCGAGGCAGGCGAGGCGCCGCGGGATGTCGAGTTCCGCCGGCTGAACGAGCATTGCGCGCTGGTCAAGTCCGGCGCTGAGATCGTACTGATCGGGATCGGTGTGAACGGGGCGACCGTCAGCCTGGGACCACTTGAGGTTTCGGGGAAGCTGTTCTACATCGCGCCCGAGCGGGTGATCTTGCAGGACGCGACCGCGTCGCTGGCAGGCGACGCCCTGAGCGCACACGAGAAGCCGCAAGCAGAGCCGTTACGGCAGGCGCTGAGGGCCGCCTGGGAGGCAGCCGAGGCCCCGGCGGGCAGTCGCGTCGACCCGTGGCCCGACATTCGGCGCCTCGAGGGGCGCTGGTCGGTGGAACTGCCTGACCGGCCGCTGTCGCTGGCCGCTTACACAGGCCCCCAGGCCGTGTGTGTGGCGGCGGGGCTGGCGTCGGGGAAAGTGACGACCGTAAGCGCCGACGGGAGCGCCCTTGGCACCTTCGCCACCGACGGTCCCGTGCATGCGCTGTGTCCCTGCGACCTCGACGAGGACGGCATTCAGGAGATGCTGGTCGGCTCGGACGACGAGCATGTCTATGCCCTTGGCGCGGACCTGGCGGAGTTGTGGAAGCAGAAGATCCCCTTCTTGCGGGAGGAGCAGATTTGGATGTGGTGGACGCTCGACAGCTCCAAGGTCCGCAGAATCCACGCCGACGACATCGACGGGGACGGGAGGCCTGAGCTGCTGCTCGGCGTGGGCAACATGCGGCTGCACTGCCTCGACAACACGGGGCAGGAGCTGTGGCGCTTCCGCACGGATCACGGCATCTGCACCACCATCACCACCTCCGATGTGTTCGGCGAGGGCAAGCGGCGGGTACTCGCGGGTAACGGGCTGACCTCCTCCAGCGGGACCTGCTGGGTGCTGGACGAGGAAGGGAACGTGCTGCAGAGGTACTACAACGGCTCCTGGTGCACGAGCCTGCCGGCCATCACAGTGGGCGACCTGGCCGGTGATGGCCAGAACACCGTCTTCTGCGGGAACAACCGGGGTGATGTCAGGGCCTATCCGGGGGTGCAGGGAAAGGCCGAGCAGTTGTGGGTCCGCAACCTCACTCGCCCCATCCGCTCACTGACGATCGTGCCGGCGGAGAGCGGGGGCCTGCTGGTAGTCGGCTCCGACAGCGGGTACCTCTGCGCCTTCGACCAGGCGGGCGAGAAGGCCTGGGGCCTGCCGGTGAGCAGCGCCATCTCCCACACCGCACTCGTACGTCGCGGCGAGGCGGAGCCGTGGTTGGCGGCCGGGTGCCGAGATGGGAAGGTGTTCCTGGCCACGCCGGAAGGCAGGCTGGTTGGCCTCCTCGATTGCGGGGGACGGCTCGAGGACGCGATCACAGCGGACCTGGACGCCGACGGCGTGGATGAGATCGTCGTCGCGACGTCCGCCCCCCACCGGCTGCATGTGGCGGCCCTTGGGCAGACCCGGTAGGCTATTCAGGGGGGCCCTGGCCCGGCGCTGCCCGAAGCTTGCCTAGCTGACATCCCCGCGCCGGAGGGACCGCAGGAACTTCGTGTTCTGGCGCTCGCACAAGCCCAGGATGGTCCGCGCGTAAGCCTTGATGATTCCGTCGTGGAACTTGAGCCGGGCGAAGGTCTTCACGCACTCCCACGCCGAGTAGAAGCGTTTCTGGGCCTTCCACACCTCGCGCTGGAGCGCCGCCGCGGTCATCTTGACGGGCTCGTACACAACGTGGTGGCCGTCGTAGAGCGACCAATCTGTCGCGAAGATTCGTTTTGCCCGCTCCAGCAGTTCGAACTGACGGGTGCCGGGCAGCGGCGTCAGGATCAGGAACTGCACTGAGTCCAAAGCGTGGCGCAGCGCGAATCGAACCGTCCGACGGACCGTTGACTCGTCGTCCTCATCGGAGCCCAGCACGAACATGCCGTGCACCTTGATGCCGTGCTCGTGGAGGATGCGCACGCTCTCCAGGATCTGCTCTGTCGAGAGCTGCTTGTTGTAGCTCTCGAGCGTGGCCGGGGAGACGGACTCGTACCCGATGAATAGCCGCGAGCAGCCCGAGGCCTTCATCAAGGAGACCAACTCGCGATCCTCGGCAACATCGGCCCTGACCTGCGCCATCCAGCGCGGCGGTCGCGGCAGGCGGAGCATCCCCTCGAGGAGCTCTCTCGTCCTGGTGGGCTTGGCGGTGAAGTGGTCGTCGTAGAAGAAGATCCGTCTGGGCTCCCGGTAGGCGATCTCCTCCAGTACCAGGTCCGTACTGCGGAAGCGATACCGCCGACCGAACATGGGCGTGACGGAGCAGAAGCTGCAGTCATACGGGCAGCCGCGCGATGTCATCATCGGCGTGATCGATCCCGAGCGCCATCCATGGATGAGACTGAGGTCGGGGAACGGCAGTGAATCGAGATCAGCCACGCGGCAGACCGGTCGCCCGTCGGGGCCCGGGCCGGGCGCACCCGAGTACGTGTTGTCCACGACGGGTGGGTGAGTGCCGGTCAGCATCCGCTCCACCACGTCAGCGATCACATCTTCGGCCTCTCCCAGAAGGCAGCAGTCAGCGTGCTGAAGCGCCTCCTGCGGCTCGAAGGTTGCGTGGACCCCACCGATCAACACAGGCACGCCGCGGGAACGGCACAGGTCCGCGATCCGATATGCTTCAGGCGCGGTGCTGGTCGTCGTTGAGATGCCGACCAAGTCGGCCTGGAGGATCTCGCCGAGGGGGAGCTTGCCGAGGCTCTGGCAGTAGACTCTGACCTGATGGCCGAGGTTGCGCAGGATAGTGCCCATCGACGGCAAGCCCAGGCGAGGCAGTGCGGCGAAGCTGTAGACGTGGTAGTTGGGGGCTCGTGGCTCTACAAAGGCGATGGAAGGCATGCGGCATCTGTCCTCCCGCACGATTTGGGCCTGTCGGATCGGCGCCGCCAGCCGCCGACCAGTGTCAGGTCAACACAGAAGCAACTGAGTCCGGGGACTTGGTACTTCGACGGCGAGCGACGCACACCTGCCGGGCCTCGGGGACCTATTGGCAAAAACAGGACTGTCCCCTTTTTAAAATGGGACAGTCCTATTTTTGGGCAGGAGCTCTGCGGAAGTCCCAGGTCTTCAGGGCCGTGCCCTCAGCGTCGCACAGGTGGAGCCAGGCGATCTCGATCGTGGTCGGGGTCGTACTGCCGTCGTAACGCAGACCCACGAGATCTCCATTTGCGGAGAAACGGATCTCGTACTCGTGCCACTCGCCGTCGTGTTCGGGCTGGAAGTCGACGCGCCGCTCGCGGGCGAACTGCGGCTCGGCCGAGGTCGCCCAGTAGAAGATCCCTCCTCCTCCCTCACTCGACCGCGCCCTGACCTTGACGAGCAGCGGACCGGAGACCTGGGGGACGTCGCGGGTCTGCATCTGAGTTCGGCCGCCGGTGCTCTCGAGGGCGAGGATGCCTTCGTTGAGCGACAGACCGGTCTCGCCGAGGCCTCGCCAGCCGTTGATCGGGAGTGTTCTGGGGTCGAACGCGGGGTTCCGGATCGGCACGAGGGCGCCTGTCGCGGCCAGGAACTCGTCGATCAGGGCGTTGAGCTCCTTGACTCTCTCGGGCATCTCGCCAGCCCGGTTCTCCGTCTCGCCGATGTCCGCTTCCAGGTTGTAGAGCTCGAACTCGTCTGGAAACTGGTCGCTCGTGAGGTACCAGCGGATCAGCTTCCAGTCGCCCTTCCGCACGTACACGCCGGGCGGGCGCGCCGGGCCGCCATGGGGGAAGTAGCAGAAGATCGCCTGCCGCTCCAGGCCGCCCGTCTGCTTCAGGACCGGGACGATCGTCTCACCGTCCAGGACCTGATTGGGCTTCGGCTTGAGACCCACCATTTCCAGGATGGTTGGGTACAGATCGACGCTGCTGACGACCTCAGCGCACTGTGACCCCGACTCGACGGTGCCCGCCCAGCAGACCATCAAGGGTACGCGAGTGCCGCCCTCGTAGATCGTCCCCTTGCCCGCGCGGAGCGGCGCGTTGTTGGTCGGCGGGGAGCCGCCCGCGAAGCGGCGCCAGTTCTGAAGCACCTTCCAGCGGGCCGAACCCTCGGGGACGCGCGCGGCATCCTGCTCGGTGTTGCTGTGGACATTGCCGCCATTGTCGGAGAAGAAGATGACGATCGTATCGTCGGCGATCCCGAACTCTTCGAGCTTGTCAAGAACGCGGCCGAGGCTTCCATCCACGCTCTTGAGCATGGAGGCCATGATCGGGTTGTCCTGCCTACCGCGCGGATCGACTCGATCCTGGTACTGCCCGGTCAACTCCTCCTTGTGGCCCCAGGGGCCGTGGACGCTGTAGTGCCAGAGGTTCAGGAAGAACGGCTCGTCCCGATGAGCCTCCATGAACTCGAGGGCCTCGTCGGTGAGGCGATCGGCGATGTACTCCCCCTCGGGCCCGTCGGTGACCGTACCGGCCTTGAATTGGTAGGGGGAGAAGTAGCTCGGTGGGCCGGGATCGGGGGCGCCGTGGAAGGAGACCTGGAAGCCCTGCTCCTCGGGCCAATGCTCCGGGTTCAGGCCGAGATGCCACTTGCCGAAGTGCCCGGTGGCGTAGCCCGCGTCGCGCAGGGCCTCGGCCACGGTGTACTCCTCGGGCCGCAGATATCGCCGGCTCTGAGGCAGCAGTACCGGCTGCGCCGGGGGGCCTTCGCTCGCCACGAGCGGCTCGCCAGGCGGCAGGGGCGGCCGGTGGCCGACGGCGGTCGTGATGCCGAGCCGGGCCGGGTGCTTGCCTGTCATGATGCTTCCGCGCGTGGGAGAGCACAAGGGACTGGCCGTATAGGCGTTGGTGAACATCATGCTCCGCTTCGCGAGCCGTTCCATGTTCGGCGTGTCGTAGTACTGACTGCCGTAGACGGTGGTGTCCATCCACCCCATATCGTCAACCAGGAAGAGAATGATGTTCGGCCGTCGCGCGCGGGCCCCCTGGGTCCATGCGAAGCGGGATGCCGCGAACGCGGTGGCTCCCAGCCCGGCCGATCTTAGGAAGTCGCGACGAGAGTGCCGTGTCATGATCGCCTCTCCGTGTTGGTGCAGCGGTTCGAGGAGGGCCTTCGTCGCGCTCAGACCGCCGACCTGCGAGTACGGGCAGCAGCGTGATTGAGGAGTCACCGCAAGGTGGAGAAAACGATATCCAGCGCATCGGGGTCGGGATCGAGCGGGTCGCCGCCGCCGTCGTCGGCCCCGTTCAGACCGACGCTATGGAGACTATACTCCAAGGGGCCCAGAACCTGGTACCTGAAGCTCTCCCCCGAGCATGGATCGACCGGGAGCTCGTCGAGGGTATCGGGCACCAAGAGCTCCAGCTTCTCCGGGTAGTGCCCGTTATGGGCGAAGTACGGCTCTAGAGCGGCGACGAGGAGCGTGCCTCTGAGGTTCGCCAGATGCCGTACCTGTTTCTCGCGCGCTTTGGCGACCACCGGGGCTAATGTGCTGACGAGTGGGTTCGTCCCAGGGGCGGGCTCCTGACTGCCTTCAGCGGCCCACCGCCAGTAGTCGGTCTTCGCCACAGCGATCGCCTGGGCGTAGTAGAGAGTCAGGTCCTCAAGGGCGCCATCCACGAAAAAGCCCGGCATGGGAAGGCCGGTGGCCTCCTGAACGGCTTCCTCTTGCTTGGGATCCTCCTTCATCTGCAACAGCGAGTTCCTGGCGTAGCCGTACTCGACCGCGAGCGTCTCGCTCAACGGCACTTTGCTCTGCTCGAACTCGGCGAGCCGGCCGATCAGCGTCTCTATCGCCTCCGACTCGCCGCCCGCAACCGCCAACGATCGGCGGATGTGGGAGAGCGCAATAGCCTCGCCCGCGATGCTGAAGAGCTTGTGGACGAGGGGGCCCCCACGCGCTGCATCCTGGCCAAGGGTCATAGCGTCGAGGTAGGAGTTGAATGCGGCGTCGAAGTCGCCGTTCTCTTTGTGCAGCCAGGCCTCGATCATGAGGAGGCGCATAAGGCTGCGGAACTGGTTGAGGTACGGGAACTGGGTCGCGAAGTCCATGTCACCCGGGATGACACACGGCTTGCCGATCCCCTTGCGCAGCGTTTCGAGGATCTCAGCAGCATCGAGGACGACGAGTTCCGCGTGGGCGAGATCATAGGCCTCCTCGCGGTTGTAGAGTCGTTCCCACTCGGGCTCCTCGGGAATAAGCTCGGTCGCGGCGAGGTAGTGGTCGAAGGCGTTGTCCGCGGGTTCCGGATACTCCGGGATCTCGATCTCAACGGCCTGGAGGCAGCCGGCGCACACAGCAAGAAGCACGACGATGTGGAGCAGTCGCATCAAGACAAACCTCGGGATTCCGTGGGATTCCGCACTGTTAGACGCAGTCGGGCGTGGTTGGTTGCGGCGGACTGCAAGGTGGTGCGCCCGCCCGAAAAATAGGACAGTCCTGTTTTTTTAATAGGACTGTCCTATTTTTCAGGGTTGAGGGGTCGGGTTGGCGGGAGTATCATCCGGGTGAGTCGACATGCCACCAATCGAGGAGCAAGCGCAATGAGTACCTTTGTGAGTAGTCCGGAAGTCTGGATCCTGGCCGCTGCTTTCGCTCTCGCCCAGAACGCGGGCTCAGTCGAGTTCGTCGTCCGCCGTGAGGGCCAGCCGACCGCCACCATTGTGCTGGCCGAAGCGCCAACCACCTCCGCCGAGTTCGCCGCGGCGGAGCTCCAGCACCATGTACGCCAGATCACCGGTGCGGAGCTCCCCATCGCTCACGAGCCGGCGACCGTCGCCGGGCCACGTATCATCGTCGGCGAGAGCGCGGCCAGCCGTGAGTTGGGCCTTGAGAGCGACGACTTCGCAGACCAGGAGTATCTGATCCGCTTCACACCCGAGGCCCTGATCCTCATCGGGCGAGATGCCTCGCCCTCCGACGACGAAGTCGATGAGATGCGACCAGCCTGGACCGATGGCAAGTTCGGAAAGGCCCTCAGCTTCGATGGCATCAATGACGGCCTGCTGGTGAGTGATTGCGGTTTCGACGATGGGGTCAGCTCGATGGAGTGCTGGGTCCGGCTGAGCGCAGAACCTCAGGAGCACGAAGGCACCCTCCTGCGCCTCGACGGCAGCGGGCCGTGGACCTATCACATTCTCCGGCGCATCGCAGATACGAGCAAGGTGGGCTACTACACATACGACGGCGAAAAGGTCAGGGGCGTATCCTCGGACGATCTTGACCACGGCTGGCACCACGTCCTGGCCACGCACGATCTCGCGGCCGGGACAGCGGAGTTGTTCGTGGACGGCGTCAAGCAGGGCTCGATGGAGTACAAAAGGACGACCTGCAAGGGCGCGGGGCTGAACATCGGCGGCCTCCGGCACGGCTCGGATGTCGGTAACAGCCTGCACGGCGACATCGATGAGGTGCGGATCTCAGACAAGGTCCGGTCGCCAGATGCCGATGGCACGGGAGGGCCCTACAGAGAGGACGCGGCTACAACCTCCCTGGCTCACCTCGACGAAGGTCGCGGCCGTCCGCACCTCGGCACGGGCTTCCCCGGGGCATACCAGATGCCGGACTTCTTCGAGGCAAACGGAACGCTGTACGCGGTCTACGACTTCCTGGAGCGTTACTGCGGTGTGCGGTGGTATGCGCCGGGAGAGGTCGGAACGGTGCTGCCCAGCACCAGGACGCTGGTCCTCCGGGGAACCGAAGTTCGGCGCAAGCCCGCCATGCGGCACCGGTGGATCACACCGACCGCGCTCTACATGCCGACGAGCGAAGATGTCCTGCCCCGCTCGGAGGTCGATCTGTGGAAGCTCCGAATGCGCATCGGTGGCGAAGCCTTCTGGACCTGCCACTCCTTCGGCGGCTACTACGAGCGGTTCGGGGAGACCCACCCGGAGTTCTTCGCCAAAGGCTATGAGGGCAAGTCGCCCCAGATGTGCTACACTGAGCCCGGCCTGATCGAGCAGATCGTTCAGGACGCCCGGGACTATTTCGACGGCAAAGGCTCGCAGCCCGGCTCGACCAACCGCGGCCCCTACTTCGGCATCGTCCCCCAAGACAACAGCAGCTACTGCAAGTGCCCCCGGTGTCAGGCGGAGATAGACTCGAGTGACGCCGACAACCAGCAGTTCTCCCGGGGCTTGGTCAGCAACTACGTGTGGGGTTGCGTCAACAAGGTCGCACGGGAAGTGGGCGAGAGCCACCCGGACAGGTGGATCTCCGCCCT
>CBFDAZ010000065.1:0-13367 GCA_965602825.1 uncultured bacterium | reverse complement strand
GTTCACCGCGCCCGAGGGTGTAGGGGCGGAGTTCACTACGCCCATGCCGTCGCCGGTGGCGGGCCTGGAGCTCCGCCCCCACGAACGACTCCCAGACCTTCGAGGCAGGTGCCGTTCTGATGACCTCAGAGACAAGGCCTTCGCCTTCCCGGCGACGGGAGCGACTGGTGGCCGAGGCCGCCGGCTTCGCAGGCGTGGCCCCCGGCGACGTATCGGTCGTCCGCTCTCCGTACCGCATCTGCCCGCTGGGCGCGCACGTGGACCATCAGCTCGGGCGCGTCACGGGGATGGCCATCGACCGCAGCATTCTGTTGGCCTTCGCCCCGACCGATGATGGCACGATCCGGGTGCAGAGCCACGAGTTCGAGGGCCTGGTGGCGTTCCCCGCGGAGGATGCAGCCTCGGTGTCCCGAGAAGTCTGGGGCCGGTATGCCGCGGGAGCGGTGTTGGCTCTGGAGGACGCCGGAGTCCAGGTGAGCCGGGGTATCGCCGGCGTCGTGGACGGCGATCTCCCAATCGGTGGGCTGAGCTCCTCCGCTGCCGTCACGATCGCCTACCTCCTGGCGTTGGAGGCGGCAAATGGCTCCCCGCAGACCCCGGAGCAGAACATCCGCCTGGAGCAGTATGTCGAGAACGTGCACATCGGTCTCAACAACGGGATCCTCGACCAGTCAACCATACTCCTGAGCCGACGAGGCAAGCTGCTCGTCCTCGATTGCGCCGACGAGCAGTGGGAGCTTGTCTCAGCCCCCCAGGAGTGCGAGCCGTTCGGCATCGTCGTCGCCTATTCCGGCCTCAGTGCGGCCCTCACGTCCACCGACTACAACCAGCGCGTGGCCGAATGCCGGCAGGCGGCGAGAGAGCTGCTTCAGCTCGCCGGCCTGCCGGTCCCCGACGAGCCCCGGTTGCGGGACGTTCCGGCCGAGGTCCACGGAGAGCATGCGGACCGATTGCCGCCCAGGTTAGCAAACAGGGCCCGCCACTTCTTCACCGAGAGCGCGCGTGTCATTGACGGCCGGGCGGCCTGGGCTCGCGGCGACCTCGATAGCTTCGGGGAACTGATCAACGAATCAGGACGGAGCTCCATTGAGAACTACGAGTGCGGCAGCGCTGAGTTGGTAACGCTGTACGAAGCGCTGAAGGCTGCCGACGGCGTCTACGGAGCCAGATTCAGCGGCGGCGGGTTCCGGGGATCATGTATCGGGGTGTACCGACCGGGCGCTGAGCACGGCATCGCCGCCGCCGTGGCGGAGGCTTTCCCGGCTGCCCACCCGCAGGTTGCCGGGAAGTACGAACTTCACTTCTGCAACTCCGACGATGGGGCAATGCTCCTATGACGGCCCTGATCCTCGCCGCCGGCTACGGCACGCGTATGAAGTCCGTCAGCGCCACGACCCCCAAGCCGCTGCTACCGGTCGGGGGCCGCACGGTCATCGACTACCTGCTCGATCAGCTCACCGGGATCGACGAGATCGGCCGGACAGTCCTTGTCACCAACGGCTGCTTCTACCAGCCGTTCGTTGCATGGGCCGATGACCGAGGCCTTGAGGACCTCGAGATCCTGAACGACGGCACTCAGTCGAACGATGAGCGGCTGGGTGCCATCGGTGACCTGCAGTTCGCCGTTGAGACAGCCTCGATAGAGGATGACTTGCTGGTGGCGGGAGCGGACAACATCTTCCACTTCGAGATCCGTCTGCTCGTCGACTTCTTCGCCGAGCGACGGGCGGACGTGATCGCGGTCGTCCGCGAGACCGACCGCGAGCGTCTGGCGCGCACGTCCACCCTCAGGCTGGACGGGAACGCGCGGGTCGTGGAGTTCGTCGAGAAGGCTCCGGAGCCGATCTCGGACCTGATCTGCCCCCCACTCTACATCTTTCGGCGCGACACCCTCTCCCTGGTGCAGCAGTACCTCGACGGTGGCCATCCGCCGGATGCGCCCGGGAACTTCATTGCCTGGCTGCACCAGCAGCGTCCGGTGTACGGGAAGCTCATGCCCGAGGGCCGGCACGATATCGGGAGCCCCGAGACATACCAGGAAGCCCGGGAGGCCTTCGAGGATTGAGGCGTCGCCTCCGCTCGCCAGGAGGCGCAATAGCTGCTGGCCGGAGTCGTCCGCTATCCCGGTCTACTCACGACGAACGTCGCGCCCTTCCGGCAGAAAACTCTGTTTCGGTGTGGGTGCTTGCCGCGAAGCACACTGTGCTGCGGGTGGCCCCACTCCGGGAGCACGGATGCAGGTCGGTAACGGCTTGCCCGCTGCTATTGGGCGCTCTGGCCGCAGGGCATCGTGAGTGATGCGGGTAGTGCACTGTCACGCGTGATGTGTTGGGCCAAGGCGAGAGTGGCCAACGGCGGGAATGGCTGCCAGAGCCTTACGACACCCTCAGCCCCACACCCATCTTCCAACGGGCTTTGCATCACCCGCATCTTGCGGTCCTTCTCTGGGATGCTGAGGGAGCCCAGCACGACGCGGGCGCCATGAATGGCGCCCCTACGAGGGAGGCCAACGCTTCCTCGAGTCCCAACAGCGCTCGTCCGGAGCCAGCCAGGCGACGGCGGGCTGAGGCGGCGATACCATAGCGATCACGCGTCACAACGCACTAGCTTCCCGTGCTGGCGTAGAAGCGCAGCGCGAAGAACCAGAAGGCCCGCGCGAGGAGTAGGATCACCAGCGCCGCCAGCATGCCCCCGAGCGCCAGGCCGGGGCTTCCCCGGTGCTGCAGCGTCTGAGCCGGCACGCTGGCGATGAACACGAGTGGGATTGCGTACGTGAAAGTGACCCTCAGCGCTTTCGGGTAGACGTCGGCCGGCAGACGCATGACGTCGAAGAGACCGTAGATCAGCCCCCCCATCTCCGCCCGCACGAACCAGATCGTCGTTGTCGCGAGGATGAAGGAGATCGAGTAGAGGATGGCGATGCCCGAGACGACGCCAGCGAGGTAGAGAACCAGGTCGGACAGCACGAAAGGACCCCGGGCGCCCGTCGCGACAAGGGCAATGCCCGGGACCAGCAGGCCGAGAGCGGGCAGACGGAGGAACCGCACGCTGACGAGGAACTGGCTGTCCACCGGTTTGGTGAGGATGAGATCGAGGGTGCCCTCCTGCACATACTTCGTGATCCGCCACAGGTTGGTCTCAAAGACGCACTGGGTTATGCCCTGGACGACCATGAAGGTGCCGGCCAGCACGTAGATGTCCCGCAGCTCCCACGCGCCGATGGCCTGGACGCGCGCGACCACAGTCGCCAGGAACAGCAGCATCACGAGGCTCCAGCCGTAGCCGCTGATAAGCGACATGATGAAGCTGGCGCGGAACATCATCTCGCGGGCGACGCAGTTCCTGAAGATCGCTACCATGAGCCTGGCGTAGTGCCTCATCCGCCCCACCCCTCGTACTTGCGCCCACCCAACCGCCAGAGCACGACGAGCAGCGCCGACAGCCCCGCCACCCACCCAAGCTGGACAAACGCCCCCAACCAGATGTCAGCATCCGGCACCTTCCCTAGCAGCACGCGGACGGGGAAATAAGTGGCCCACCGATGCGGCATGACGTAGGCCACGGCGCGCAAGGGGCCCGGCAATAGCTCCATGGGCAGCAGCGCCCCGGCGAGCACTCCGCCCAGGGACCACCAGAGCTCGAAGATCCCGCCTGACTCGACAGTCCACAGCGAGATGCAGCCCAGACACACCCCGATCAGGGAGAGGATGAGGTAGGCAAGGAGCAGAACGAAGACGAACCCGATCCAGCCGATCGTGCTCAACTCGGGGATCAGGAACTGGTCGCGGAACAGGTAGATCAGCAGCGCGAGCACCGGCACACCGACCGACAGCTTGGCCGCAATCCAGCCCGTCTCCCGGCACATCACAGCGACCGGGTAAGAGATCGGGCGCGCCAGTTGTGGCGTGAGACGTCCCTCGCGGATCTCCCAGTTGATGGTGAACCCAGCGTGGCTCGTCAGCGCTCCGGCGATGATGCCGGTCAGCAGGTAGTACGTCACCATTTCCGGTAGCGTATACCCCTCGATCACCTCTTTCCCCTGGTACGCCGCTTGCCACACCAGGATCATGACCACCGAGGGCACGAAGTCGACCAGCATCCACACGATGGCCATGGCCCGGTACGCGAAGGCGTCCTGCGTACTCACCGCGACCATGGTGAGGTACTTGCGGAGGCCCCATCCCGCTTTGAGCGCAGCGACGTCACTCGCCATTGGCGCTGCTCGCCTCCGGGAGCCCATCGGGTGCACGGTCGAGGAAGAGCTGTCGGATCACCTCTTCGGCGCTGGTCTCCTGGATCGAGATGTCATCCACCGGCAGCCGCCGGAGCAGTTCCGCCGCCACCATCGGGACGCGGCTGCGGGGCACGCGAAGCGCGCTTTGCAGACCGTTCGTCTGGGCAACCTGACCGAACTGCGCCAGGTCGGTCTCGGGGACATGCCGGGCGAATCGGACTTTGACCAGCTTGTGCGTGGCGTGCTGCTCCACCAGCTTGCCAAGCGGGCCGTCGTACATGATTCGTCCGCGGTCGATGATGATCGCTCGTTCGCAGAGCTCCTCGATGTCGCGCATGTAGTGACTGGTGAGGATGGTGGTGACGCCTGTCTGTTGGCCGTACTCGCCGATGAACTCGCGCAGTCGCTTCTGGGTCACCACATCGAGGCCGATGGTGGGCTCGTCCAGGAAGAGGACCTCGGGGCTGTGAAGCAGCGAGCCGACCAGCTCGCACTTCATCCGCTCGCCGAGGCTGAGCTTGCGGAGGGGCTGGCCGGTGAGATCGCTCAACTCGAAGAGCTGTGTGAGTTGGTCGAGCTTCTCGCGGAACTGCCGCTCGGGTATCTGGTAGATATCGCGGTTCAGCAGGAAGGAGTCTTGAGCGGGAAGGTCCCACCAGAGCTGGTTCTTCTGTCCCATGACGATGGAGATGCGGCGCTGGAAAGCTGCCTCCCGGCGCCACGGAATGTGACCCAGGACGGTGGCCGATCCGGACGTGGGATGCAGGATCCCTGACAGGAGCTTCAGAGTCGTGGTCTTGCCCGCGCCGTTGGGCCCGAGGAAGCCTACCAGTTCCCCGCGGTCGATCCCGAGCGAGACGCGGTCAACGGCGACCTTCTCGGTTGTCTGGCGGCGCACGAAGCTGCGCAAGCTACCCAGAAGGCCCTCGCGCTTCTGGTAGGTCGCGAATACCCTCGTAAGATCCTGACAGGCAATCACTGGTGTGTCGGCAGCCATCAGCACACGCTCCGAGCCTTTGGGCCCCGACAGGGGCCGAGGGCCGTATTCCCCCCGGGAGACGGCGAGGCCTGTTCCAGTACTGACGAGACGAGGCGACCCGAGTGTCCATACGTTCGATGCGGCAGCCGGTTGCCTGCTGCTGCCGTCAGTCTGCTCTCCGGCCCCAAGCGGCGGTCGCCCTCCGCGCGTCCCTGGTTCCGAACCCGCCCGACACCAGGGATCGCTTGACGGTGGGATGTCTTTGTGATAGATTGTTTACGTGAGCGGCACACGACGCGGGCCGCTTGCGAGTTGTAATTCGTACCCCCATAGCCGGGTCCGGGGGCTGCGCTTGCTGCCCATTGGGTGGCAAGTCGGTTGCGCCCACCGGAAGTGGCCCAGACCGTATCCGGTGACTGGGATATACTGAGGGGGGGGCCCCGCATGATGAGGGAGCCGCGCTCTGTCGGCTATTCCCCATTGGCCACCGTCATCGCTTTTGTAATCGTCGCCGCGATCGCAGCCTACGCCGCCCCGCTGGTCAACATCACCAAGCCCGCCGACAAGGAAATCGTCTCCGGCATTGCTGACATTGAGGTAACGTACACCTCCGATAGCAACAGCCCCGTTGTGCGTCTGGAGGTGTACATCGACGGCCATCCCGTCAAGGACTTCCGTCTCACCGACCCCAGGCTGCAGGGCAAGCAGTCCTTCCGCTGGGACTTCACGCTGGCTACCCCGTCAACCCACAGCATCAGCGCCCGAGCCATGGACGCCGGCGGCGCAGTCGGAACGACGGGGATCAAGGTCATGGTCCGGCGGTTGCCGCAGCAGGCGCCGACCCAGCCGGGCGACGATCATACGCCGCCGACCGTCGACATCTACTACCCCGCTGAGGGACAGGTCGTCACCGGCGAGATCCGAGTGAAAGCTGACGTGAGCGACAACGTCGGCGTTCGCACCGTGGTCTTCTTCCTCGACGGCGAGTTCAAGACCATGATCATCAACAGCCCCAACTACTCGGATCGCATTGACACCCAGCGGCTGCCCGACGGTCCGCACGTGGTGTCGGCCAGTGCGTGGGACCTGTCATACAACGAGGGGAAGTCCGAAGAGCGGACCTTCATCGTCAGGAACCACGAGGCCACGGCGCCAGGCTCGGGCCAGGACCGAATCGCCCGATCTGCGCCCAAGCCGCCGCCACATTCGTCGCCCACTTTGGAGCCGCCGAGCGTACCGGAGGTTGGCGTGGGACACGAGGCGCCCCCGGTGACAGGCACCGCGGTTGGCGAAGCACGCCGTTCGGCCGATGGAGAGGGCGTTGCGATGCAGCCCTCCTCCGCCTCCGCGGCCCTTGCGACCGAGACCTTTGGGTCGCCGGGCGGGCCGCGGACGTCGCCGCCGAGCCAGGCACCCGCCGCTCTGCCAACGCCTCCCAGCCCGAAGGCGAGCGACTCGCCTGCGGGGCTTCGCGCCGCGCCCACCACAAGCGACATGGTCGCGAGTCTCCCGACACTCGCTGACAGTCGCCCGGCGAGCCCTGGCGAGGGTGTGCCGGTCTCTTCGCCTCTCACCGGACCCGGCAGGCCGATCGCCGCAAGGCCATCCCTGGCTCCTGCGGCAGCGACCGCGGTCGAGGTCGCCGTGCTCACGAACGAGAGTACGGTGCGCACGACCGCTCCGTCAGACGGTATCTCCGACCCCAAGACGGGAACTGCGTCACGGGTGAAGCCGGTTGTGTTGGCGTCACCCAACCCACGGCTCAGCCACGAGGCACAGCCGCTGGGCGATCTGCGTCAGGAGCGCGTGGCGGTGCTGCCAACGCGCGAGGCGGAGGACAAGCCGCGCAGCAAGCTGGGCCAGCCGGCCTCTCTGGATGTGGAGAGCATGGCCCGGTTCCGCGATGTCAAGATCGTCTTCAACGGCCAGTTGCTCTCGCTGCGCGCCGCGCCGGTTGTGCTGGAGGGTGTCAGCATGACCCCGCTGCGCGAGGTCTTCGAGCACACGGACGGGATTCTCTATTGGTTCCACGTGGAGAAGCGCGTCCGAGCCGTCAATCCCGACACCGAGCTGGAGCTGAAGATCGGGCGTCCCACGGCCAACGTCAACGGGAACGAAGAGGGACTCGTGCTCGCGCCGTTCATCAAGAACGGCCGTACCATGGTGCCGCTGGACTTCGTCGCCCGGACACTCGATGTCACGCTGTCATTCAACTCCGATACGGGTGAGTTGATCATCAGTTCCAACAAGTTCTGAAGCACCCGCCTGCCGGTACCGGTTGGCGTCTTCCACGGAGCAGCCCCAGGGCCATTTGGGGCTGCTTCGCACTATCAGGCATCCGCGCAGATGGACGCGAACGGTGGGAAGATCTCATGTATCGCTTCGGCACGCAGTCGGTGAATGACCGGGGGCACCTCTCCATCGGCGGAGTGGACTCAGTCGAACTGGCGCGTGAGCTTGGCACCCCGCTATACGTCCTCGACGAAGCGCTCGTCCGCGAAACCTGCCGTGAGTACCTGAAGGCCTTCGGCAGTCACTATCCTGACGTCGAAGTGGTCTATGCAGGCAAGGCGCTTCTGTGCAAGGCAGTCTGTCGCATCGTCGAGCAGGAGGGTCTCTCGCTGGACGTGGCCTCGCGGGGTGAGCTGTACACCGCCCTGCAGGCCGGCTTCCCGCCGGACCGCGTGCACCTGCACGGCAACTGCAAGACCGCCGACGATCTAGAGATGGCCCTGGAGAGCGGGCTGAACCGCATCATCGTGGACAGCCTGCCGGAGCTGGCGCTCTTGGCCGGCATCGCGAAGGAACGGGGAGAGGCTGCCGACATCCTCATCCGGGTCGCCCCAGGCATCAAGACCCAGACCCACACCTTCATCCAGACGGGGCAAGAGGACAGCAAGTTCGGCCTGGGCATTGCCTCCGGCGCAGCGATGGCGGCTATCCGGAGAGCGGCAGACGCAGACGGCATCCGGCTCCGTGGCATGCACTGCCACATCGGGTCGCAACTCTTCGGGCTCGACTCCTATCGTCGTGCGGTCGAGGTCATGATGGAGTTCGTGGCCCAGGTCCGGTCGGAGACGGGAGTGGCCCTCGAGGAGCTCAACGTAGGCGGCGGGCTGGGCATCCTGTATACGCACGAGGATGCGCCGCCGACGGTCACCGAACTGGCGGAGGTTATCACGGGGGCCGTCACGCAGGAGGCGAAGCGACACGGTCTGCCCCCGCCGCACCTCGTGGTGGAGCCCGGCCGCTCGATCGTCGGGCCAGCAGGGACGACCCTGTACACCGTCATGGTCGTGAAGGAAGTGCCCGGGATCCGCACCTACGTGTCGGTTGATGGTGGTCTGTCGGACAACCCCCGTCCGTGCATGTATGATGCAGAATACGAGGCGGTCATCGCGAACAAGGCCGACCAGGAGCCGAAGATGAGCGTGCGCGTGTCGGGGGCCCACTGCGAGACAGATACGCTCATCCCGGACACGACAATCCAGCAGGCCGAGTCGGGCGACATCCTGGCCGTGTTCGCGACCGGCGCCTACAACTACGCAATGGCCTCGAACTACAACCGCTTCTGTCGCCCAGCGATGGTCACGGTCTATGATGGTGCCGCCGAGATCATCGTCGAGCGAGAGGAGCTAGACGACCTCGTCCGGCACGATCGCGTGCCCCCTCGGCTCCGCGAATAGCGGCAGAGCGTCTTTGGCTGCGGGCTTGCCGCGGGCGGGTAGTCGGCGATGAACGCAGAGCCAACAGCACAGTCCCTGTGGGATCGCCTGTCCGATCGGTCCCGGCAGTTGTGCACGGCCGTCGCCAGGAGGGCGGCCGGGCGCGACGAGCAGGCCTACCTGGTCGGGGGATCGGTGAGGGATCTGTTGCTGGGCGCGGCGGAGGTTGACCTGGACATCGTGACCGAAGGGGACGCGAGCGGCCTGGCCTCGGCCCTGTCGGATGATCTTCGAGGCGAGATGCAGGGGCCGAGCGAGTTCCTCACTGCTGCCGTTGAGCTGCCGGACGGACGCCGTATCGACCTGGCAACGGCACGGCAGGAGACCTATCCGGCACCGGCGAAACTGCCAGTGGTGGAGCCAGCAACGATATCTGAGGATCTGCGCCGGCGCGACTTCTCGATCAATGCGGTCGCCCTTCAGTTGCTGCCGGGTGGCGGCGGGCGTCTGGTGGACCCGTGTGGCGGCAGCCAGGACAGTGCAGCCGGTCTGATCCGCATCCTGCACGATCGAAGCTTCGTTGACGACCCGACCCGCCTCATTCGAGCCGTCCGCTTCGAGCAGCGTCTCGGTTTCGCGATGGCGCCGCCCACGATGGCGCGCTTCCGGGAGGCCGTGGAGCGCCAGCATCTGAGGCGGGTTAGCGGCGCGCGGCTGCGCGACGAGATTGTCAAGGCCCTGGGAGAGCCGGCTCCCTGGCGCGTTGTTGAGCGCCTGCGGGACCTCGGGGCGCTCGGCGATGTGGTGCCGGGAGCCCTCCTCGACGACACGAGCCTGGGCTGGCTGAGGAAGGTGCCCATCGGGCTCGTTGTATTGAGGGCAGGTGAGGGGGTGCGCCCGGTCCGCGCCTGGCCTTATCTGTTGGGCGCCCTGTGCGCACGCGGCGAACCGCGGGAGGCGATGGCGCGTCTGCCACTCGATCGGGAGGCCCACTTGGTCGTCGAGACGATGGGACGAGCGGCCCGACTGCCTCGGCCTCCAGTCCTGACTCGGCGCACATGCCCGGGAGATGTTGAGCTCGACCGGGAACTGGGCTCGAGGCTGAGGGGCGAACTCCTCGTCCACTGGCTGACAACCGCGCCGCGCGGTAAGCGACGCCTCGAGCGCGCCACTGGTGCTCTGAGGGGCGTGGCGACCGACGTAACGGGAGACCAGCTCGTTGCACATGGCGCGCCCCGTGGGCCGGCGATTGGCGTGGGTCTACGGGCGGCGAGGGCGGCGAAGCTTGCGGGCATCCGGGGCGGAGCCCCTCAACTGGCCGTCGCTCTGGACGCGGTCCGTCACTGGCAGAGGCCGCCGCGACGCAAGCGACGGCGGGCGGATGCAGGCGTTACGGAAGGAACTCGATGACGACCCTGTGGGCGTTCATTCAGTCGGGCGGGGAGAACCTGGCGGGGTTGCTCAGCTTCCTGGTGGGCATCGTCATCGCCATCACCGTGCATGAATACGCCCATGCGAAGCGCGCGCAGATGGCCGGCGATCCGACTGCCGAGCAGGCCGGTCGAGTGACCCTCAACCCCCTCGCGCATTTCGACCCGATCGGGACGATCATGCTGCTGTTTGCCGGCTTCGGGTGGGGCAAACCGGTGCCGGTCAACCCGGCGCTCTTCCGCCGCCCGCGCGTCGATGACATCATGGTCTCGCTTTGGGGCCCCCTGTCGAACTTCATCGTAGCAGCCATCTTCGCCATGCCGCTCCGGTTCGGCTTCGCGGGGGAGTACGGCGTCGTACTGGATGCCATCGTCTGGGTGAACCTGATCCTCGGTCTGTTCAATCTGATACCGATCTATCCCCTGGACGGCTCTCACATCCTTTCGGGACTACTCCCCGCCGAGCAGGCCAGAAGGCTCGACGTCTTCTACCATCGCTTCGGCATGCTGCTACTGATCCTGCTCATCATGAGTCGCGCGACGGTCTACCTGGTGGGTCTGCCGGCCGAGTTCATCTATCGCTTCCTGACAGGCCCGTTCCCGATCGTGCTGGGCCTGGTGGCGTTCGGCCGCAACTGCCGTGGGGGTTCGGAGACTGAGAAGACAGTCCGCCGCGCTGGGGATGATCGAAGCCTGCCATGAGCCAACTCCATCCCCAAGACATCGTGTGTCTCGTTTTGTGTGCGGGCAAGGGCACGCGGCTGCAGCCTCTGACCCTCACGCGCCCGAAGCAGCTACTGCCGCTCTGCAATGTCCCCGTGATCGACCACATCCTGTCGGCAGTCCGCGAAACGGGGATTCGGGATGTAGGCATGGTGTGGGGGCCCGACTCGCAGAGCCTGCAGGACCACGTGGCGAACGGCCACCGATGGGGGCTGGAGGTTGAATGGATCCTCCAGGAGGAGCCCCGGGGCATCGGCCACGCGGTCCTGGTGTCTGAGCGCTATGTGAACGGGCGTCCCTTTGTGGTCTACCTGGGGGACGCCATCTACCCAGGCGGGATAGGGGACTTCGTGGACCGGTTCGTGCAGGTGTTCCCGGCTTCGCTGGTGCGTCTCGCGCCGGTCGATGATCCGACGCCCTATGGGGTCGCGGTCGTCGAGGACGGCATCGTGGTCGATCTGGAGGAGAAACCAGCCCGGCCGCGCTCCAACCTGGTGATCACCGGTCTGTACGCGTTCCCCTCCGAGTTCTTCGAGACGATCGACAATACTTCGCCGTCGGGACGCGGTGAGGTTGAGCTGACGGATGCCATGGCCAGCCTCCTCGCAAGCCCGGCAGGCGTCCGGCCCGAGATATGGGAACGGAACTGGATCGACGCCGGCCAGCCGCAGTCGTTCCTGGAGGCCAACCGGCTGATGTTGGGCTGGGCGGGCGAGATGGGGAACGCCGCCGCAGTCCATGACAGCAGACTCAACGGGAACGTGGGCGCAGGCGAGGGGACGGTGATCCGCGAATCGCGTGTTGAGGGCCCCGTCCTGATCGGGCGGGGATGCCGGGTCACGCGGTCGCACCTCGGCCCGCATGTCTCGCTTGGCGATTCCAGCGTCATCGAGGACTCCCGCGTCTCCGAGGCTGTCATCGACGCGGACAGCACCGTCCGGAACGTGCAAGGGGGCCTGGATGCTTCCATCGTCGGCCGGCGAAGCGAAGTCATCGGCACCGGTGGCAGGAGCCGACTGGTGGGCCAAGTCGTTGGGGATGATGAGGAGGCGCGGGTTGACTAGCCGGCGCGAGAGGGTGTCGGGGTGAGACTGAAGGCGGACCTGACAGAGGGGCTCGACCTGTTCAGTGGCCCGCGGGTGAGCATCTCGCTCTTCGAGGGACCGCTGGACCTGTTGCTGCATCTGGTCAGGCGTCAGGAAGTGGACATCTACGAACTGCGGATCGCCGAGATTACTGGTGAGTACCTTCGGATGCTCGGGACGATGGCCGACCTGAACATCGAGGTCTCCGGTGAGTTTCTCGTGCTTGCATCGAACCTGTGTCTGATCAAGTCCCGCCTGCTTCTGCCAGCCAGTGAGGCCGCGGTGGACGAAGAGGATGAGGATGAGGAGACCGATCCTCAGCAGGAGCTCGCCCGACGACTGGCCGAATACCGCATCTTCAAGGAAGCGGCCGATGCGTTGCAGGAGGCCCGCCAGCTCCGGCAGAAGATATACCTGCGGGCGGAAGGCGTCGATCCGGAGCTCCACAGCGGCCCGATCGTTCTCGAGGACGTTTCGGTCTTCGACCTGGTCGCGGTCTTCCAGGATCTGCTCACCCGCGCAGCGGCGGAGCCCGTGTTCCACGTGCCGCGGGAGAAGGTCACCGTCAGGGATCGCATACACGCGATACTCGGGGCGCTGGCGGCCACACCGGAGGGGACGCTGAACTTCCATGAGCTGGTGGCGTTCCCAACGACCAAGCTAATCGTCATCATGACGTTTCTGGCCATACTCGAGCTGATACGACGGCACCGCATTCTGGTGAAGCAAGACCGCGCTCACGGCGAGATCGTCGTGAAGCTCGTATCGTCAACATCCGCGTGAGGTACAGGCCTGCACCATCTCCCGTTGCCGGGCTGATTCCATGAGCGAAGACGGTCTGACCGAATTGAGCAGGGCTGTTGAGTGCCTGCTGTTCGCGAGCCCCGATACCCTGTCGGCCGACCGGCTGGCTGAGGTTCTGGACACGACTGCCGGCCAGGTGCGCGACGCCGCTGGCCTGCTGGCCGCCTCCCTGGGCGACCGGGGCCTGCAGTTGGTAGAGATGGCGGGGGGCTACCAGCTCGCGACTCGCCCCCAGTATGCGCCGCTGGTGCAGAAGATGCTACAGCCGGCCCCCACCAGGCTGAGTGCCCAGGCGCTGGAGGTTCTGGCGATCGTGGCGTACCGCCAGCCAATAACGCGACCGGAGATCGACGCGGTGCGCGGAGTGAACTCGCAGTACGCGGTCGCCGGGCTGGCCGAGAAGGGCATCATCACAACAGTGGGGCGCAAGGAGGCACCGGGCCGCCC
>CBFDAZ010000064.1:0-13382 GCA_965602825.1 uncultured bacterium | reverse complement strand
CCGCGCGTCCAGATGAGGTTCTGCCCGAACCCGACCGATCCCGGCACCCACCGGGTGCAGCGGTACGGGAAGCTCCCGTCGGGGTCGCAGACGATCACGTTCCGCTGGACGAGGTTGCCCGACATCGGGTCGTCGCGGATCGGGACGATCTCGACCTGGTAGTTCCCGGCATCCACGATGATGTTGTTCCGGACGACGTTGTCGCTGCCTCCGTGAAGCATCACGCCACCACGTCCCGTGCGGACGATGATGTTGCCATCGACCGTCGTCCCACAGGTGAAGTCATCCAGGTAGACGCCCCAGGAGTAGTACGGGGACTGGTACGCATCGCCCCCGCGCGGGTGACCGTAGCCGACTGTGTCGACGATCCTGTTGTGGCGGATCAGGTTGCCCCGAATCGTCAGGTTCCGTTGGCACATGCGGATGGCGCCGCCGTCGCAGGTCTCGAGCATCGTGTGGTGCAGGTGGTTCAGCTCGACCACGTTGTCGATGCCTTTCAGGAACACGGCGTTGCGGGGCACATCGTGAAGCTGGTTCCGCCGCGCAACGTTCTCCTCGCCCCACAGGTTGATGCAGGCGCAGTCCCTATCGAACAGGCCCGTGTTGTAGACGTGGTTGTTCTCGGCGACGTTGGCCGTGCCGTAGAGGAAGATACCGTCCGAACCCGCCGAGGAGACGTCATTGCCGTAGACCCGGCACTCCTGGCAGGGCGAGCCAAACAGAAGATTCTGGCCCCCGCCGCCGACACCGCCCGACACGCCGCTGGCCTCGACGACGCGCGGGTTGCCGACCTCGTCATGGGCTGAAGCGACCCCGCCGATGTTGATCCCCACTCCGCCCACATTGGTCACCCTACACTCGATGACGGAGCAGGTGCGGGCACCGATCACGCGGATGCCGTCCTGCCGGGCCACCTCCAGGTTCAGCCCCCTGAGAATGAGATTCTCAACCGGCTCTTCGGGCGCGGCTGGCTCTGCCGACTCGTAGTCCTCACGCGAGCCCTTGTAGGCCACGTTGAGGTAACCGTGGGGATAGGGCAGAGAGCCCCGCACCTCGATCAGGTGATCGATGACCGGCACCGTCACATCCTCATCGGCGACCTCGCTGTCCGGCGGCAGGAAGTACAGAAGGCTCGTCGCCCGGTCGAGATACCACTCGCCCGGCGCGTCGAGCGCGCCCTGCACGTTCTGCACGAAGAAGCGGTTGTTGCGCTCGAAGGTGCTCCGGACCGGCTGAAAGCTGACCAGCCGCTGGTCGGTATTCACCTCGCTGATGGGTGCGATCGCGAAGTTCCAGCCGCCGCAGTAAGTCGAGACGACTTCCGCCTGGGAGATGTCGTCCCAGTCCTCGAACGGCATGTCTCCTTCGGCGTAGAAGAGCTGCTGACGGGGCTGATAGCCACGGTCCTCGACGTAGACGTGGCCCCCGGTGCGCGGATGCTCCGGGTCGAGGTTCGGATGTCGAGCGATGATCTGTCGGTGGTCCTGATAGAAGAGCTGGTGGAAGCTGACTCCTGCGAGCCCCTGCTCCTTCAGATCGGCGACGAAGATGCCATCTCGGAAGGGCTTCCAGCGGGCGATCGGCTTGCCCCCCGTGATGACGACGCTCTCTCCTGGTTGGCCCTGCCAGACGATCGGGCAGTCGCGGGTGCCGCTATCCTGCTGTGTGAACGCAAGTGTCTCATCGAGTGCGTAGACGCCGCCGCGAATCACGACCGAGACCGGGCGCTTGAGCCCCTGCGCGATGTGCTCCCTCACGACCACCTGGGCTCGAGTCAGGGAGGCAAACGGTCCGTCGTTCCGCTGCGCATTGGGATCGGGCAGCTTGCCGGACCAGTCGTCATTGCCATCCGGAGACACATAGAACTGGTCGGCCCGCACCTGTCGGCCAGAGCCGGCCTCCTGGCCTGAAACGCAGCCGGCACTCAGGGCCAAAGCCCCCAACAGAACCATCTGCAGCCAAAGACTTGCCCATGGGTGACTCATCGCGATCTCTCCAGGTGGCACAACTGCGCCGCGCCCACCAATAGTGGGCCCAGGATATGCTGTTGTTGCAGTCGCGTAGCGACCGGGTCTCTGGTACTCCACCCGACCGCACTTCACATTATACACGTAGAACACCGACTCGTGCTCCGTCGCGCTTGCGATCTTGGAGGAAGTCGATGCAGGTTGAGGGGGACGCTGTCAATCCGGCCGGAGGTCGCACGAGAACCGCGTCGTGCCCTGGGGGTACTACATCGCGTGGAAGGTCGGCGCCTGCCATGGGTTCGGCAGACCCTCCGCGTCGACGATCTCGAGGCTCTTCCCCTCTCAGCCGGCGACGCAGCTCCGACGAAGCCGCCGACATACCGGGAATGCCCACAGTCAGCAGGGCCCGCCCACGTGCCGACTGGGCCACGGGGCGGGTCCCTGTAGTGCTGTCCCTGTTCCGGTGTCAACGCTCCCGGCTTGCCTCAGCGGCAACGCCACTCAGTCCGCGCCTGGCGCATGCCGCGAGGGCGCGAGGGCCGCGTCCGTGGGAACATGGTCGGGCTCGCGCCACGCCCACTTACTCCGGCTCCACGATCTCCGGCGTCACCATGATCATCAGGTCTGTCTTGCCCTCGACGAACTGCTTGCTGCGGAACAGCTGGCCGATGATCGGGATGTCGCCCAAGAACGGGATCTTGCGGCGGATCTCGGAGACGTCACGCTGTATGAGTCCCCCGATGACCAAGGTTGAGCCGGGATCGACGTTGACAACCGTCTCCGTCCGCCTGGTTCGGAAGCCAGGCACCGATATCCCGGAGACCGAGATGCTGCTGGCCGCATCGATCGAGCTGACCTCGGGGCTCAGCTTCAGGTTGATCTTGCGCTGTCCCCCCCCGGTGTCAACGATTGTCGGTTGAACCGTCAGTTGGACACCGAAGTCCTTGTACTCGATCGTGATGACCGCTCCGGCGCCGGCACCCACTTGCGGCACCGGTATGGGCACCTCGCCTCCGACGAGGATGTTGGCCTCCTCACCGTTGTTCACGAGGATGTTGGGCTGTGCCAGGATGTTGGCCTGGTTCTTCTCGGCGAGGAGATTGAGCTGAACGGCCAGGGGGGCCTCCTCGAATCCCTCACCGGGGAATTCGCCGAAGAGGAATGGCTGATCGATGAACGTGGGGAACCCGCCTTCCTCTCCCCCCCTATGTCCCCAGTTGACCCCAAGCTTCTCCAGATCCTCCTGGCGCACCTCAACCACCTTGGCCCGCACCAGGACCTGTTCCTCGTCGGGCGCCGCGGCCTGTGTCTCATCGAGCACGGCCGATCGGAGTCCGAGGGTCTCGATCACATGCGCTACGCGTTCGGCGGCGGCGTCGGTGGGCAGCAGGCCCTCCACGAGCAGGGCTGACCCGCCAATCACGCGGACGCTGACGTCCTCGCCGAGAGCGCTGGCGAGGAGCTCCCGCTCCTGCTCGAGGGAGGGCAGCGCCGGCGTAGGTTCACGAATAAGGTCAACCATCTTCACCTGGTCCTCAAACGCGTCCAGCAAGGCTCTGGCGCGCTGCGCCTCCTCCGGCGTCGCCGGGGCCCCCTCGACCGCCACGACCTGATCGCCAACGACCCACACCTTGTAATCCGGGCCGAGCGCGGCAGCGATCTGCTCAACCGGCGGTCCCGGCGGCGCCGGCGCAGGGGGTAGCCCGACTAGGTTGACGACCGTGACGTTGTCGTCAACCGCACCCATCAGCTCGCCGAGGCGGTCGAGCTCGGTCTGGTCCTGCGCAGTACCTTCCACCACCAGGACGGTGTCGGTCACGGGCGTGACACGGTACTCGTCCCCCAGGAGCTTCGCGAGCGTGACCTGGGCAACATCGGCCGGCTTTCGAGTCGTCACCGTGACCGTCCGCCGGTGAATCCCCAGGTCGTCCCAGATGTACAGATCGGTGTCGCCCGGGTTCTTGGCATACACAAGGACCTCGCGGGAGGAAACGACCGCGACATCCGCCACCTCCACCTCCCCAATGGCGACCCGGCGCATCCCTGGGTGGCACAGAAGGGTGCTCTGCCCCTTCACCATGATCAGTGGCTCAGGGCTGACATAGCACTCCTCGCCTGTGGCCCAGGGGAGAGCGGCGGACGCAGCCAGGCAGACCGCAACGAAGGCTGCTCCCCCACCGGGGGCCCTCCAGCCATGAGTGCAAAGCGACCGCATCGGTCGGCAAGATCGTGCGTGGTGCCTATTCATCGAGGTTCACCACCTCGTGTTGTGTCCCGCGGATGATCTCGACGCGCCCGCCTGTGCGAGTCGGTGCCGCCGACTCGCGCCACGGACCCCTTGCCCACCATTCCGGTGGCTCTTTCCACCAATCCGGCGGAACTTGCGAGGCCGCCGTTGGCTGTGGTTGCGCTACCCCCTCCGCCCCAGCTCCACCCTTCGCGGGGGGCGTCAGGCCCGTGAGCTGCCATTCCGTGACGTTCGGCAGCCCCTCCATCGTGTGGTCGGTTGCCGCCCGAAGCGTCAAGCGCAGCTCGCCCTTCTCATCGGCCAAGACCAGGTCTTGAGCTCCGTCCGGGGTAACCTCGAGTGTTGCCGTCGGTTGCTCCTGCGCCCTGGGCCCCGGGGGTGCGCCCTCCTCGGGCTCTTCCTCGGTGGTCCGTTGCGCTTGCGGCCCGATGGCGAGCAGCTTCACATCCTGCAGTACAGTCAAGGCCACCGTTGTGTCGCCCTGCGGCACCGTCGCCAATACGTCCACGCGGTTCCCGGGCTTAAGGAATCCCGCGACTCCGCTCACCGGGTCCAGAGCCACCGTCACAGCACGCATCCCGGGCGAGACAGTCCACGCTAATCCCTGGGCGGGGCCGGGCTCCGCGAGCTTGTCCAACTCAATGACCGTGCCCGTCGGCAAGACGACACTGGCTACCTTCCCGAGGACCTCAGAAGCGTGAGTTGCAGCATTGCGTGGAACCCGGTCAGCCGGGAGGTCGGTCGTGGTCACTGCTTCGGCCCCAATGACGCTTTCAGCCGGGATGTCCGCCGCCGCGATCACAACGCTCACTGTCTCGGGCGCGGGCGGCGCTCCCTCCGGACGGGCCCGACCATACCGCGCCCAGTAGCTGTAGAGCAGAACTGCAGCAAGCAGAGCCGCAGCAAATGCTATGCCAAATACGGCAGATCGACTCAGTCGCACGCTGCGTCACCTCCTCTGAGGTCGCTAGGGGACAACACTGGCAGGAAGTCACGGCACAGGTGACGGACGGAGCGAGTTCCGCGATGCCCATCCGACGGCTACCCGGCTCGCGAGAACGCCCTGTTCATCCGCATCGAGCGCACTCGACCAGCATGGGCCGCGGTCGGAGGGATCGCTGAGGGGCGGGCCACCATTAGGCCCTTTGCCCCTTGACGGCATGGGGAGACGGGAATACGCCGGCATCGACCGGCAGAGGGGAGGTCTAGCACAGAACACGAAGCGCGTAGCGCGACGCTCCGCTTGCCCATATCCACGTAGAGACAGGGGTGCCTCCATCGTGGGGGCGTGGTACTCTGTGCAAGTTTGATGGTCCATGGCTTTGCTGCGATATACGCTACGATGATTGCTGCAATCGGTGCTGTCGTGTGAGGCACCCTTATTATCGCACGGATTGGCCCTCAAGTCAATGCCCTGAGCGCGAGTTTGGTGGGGCACAGTGACAGTCTCCGGCGGGCGGAGGGCCACGCGCGGGACATGAAACCACCGATGAATTGACGAGAGGGAGCGATCGAGGGTGCTACACGGGGTGGCGGCGGGTGAGGGCGTGGCGCGGTTGACGCAGGCGCGAGCCGGGGGGGGCGGTGCTGAGCGAGCGACTGGCGCGTCGGCTGGTGAAGCGCTGTCGGGAGCAGCGGGGCGCCCCGTGCGTTGGTGCCGGACCTCCCTTGATCGCCGGCGCGACAAGGTGGGGTGGGCCGGATCTAGTGCACTGTCTCCCGTGATGTCTTGTATGGGGGCCACGGCGGTGACGGCGCCCTCACCCCCAAGCCCCTCTCCCAGCGTCCACCACCCCGCCACAGCGGGAGAGGGGAGCCCGCAAAGGGTACGGCGGGGTGATGCGGCGATATCATAGCGATCACGAGTGACGGCGCACTAGGCTGAACCACGAATCCAGCTCAGGACGCGCGCCGCGCCCCGCTTCGGCGTCGGCGGCTTGAACGGCTGGACCTGAACGTCGTCCGATCGCCGCAGCGGCGTCCCAGGGATCATGCCGTCGGCAAGCTCGCGGATGCTCAGGCTGATCGGGGCCCTCGGGTTCCCGATCACGAACGGGACAGCGCTGTTGACGGCTTCCAGTGCGATGTCTCCCGCATCGGGGATACTGTGCACGACGCGCTGCCCACTTGCCTCCTCGAGTTCGGCAGCCAGGTAGCAGTTGCTGCGCAGTACCCGATTGGCGATGAGTCTGGTGCGGTCTCTATCGACGTACTTGCCGACGATGCCTGCAATCAACTGGGTCGTGTCATGGAGGGTATGCAACTCCATGAGATTGCAGACTACCACGAACTGCTGGCAGCGGGAGATCACATGGGCGATGGCCGGCGTCATGGTCGGAGGGACGTCCATGATGATCCAGCGGAACCGGCGGCGCAAGATCGTCAGGAGCTTTCCCGCGAAGTCAACCGACAGCGGCGGGTTGTCTACCGCGGGCTGGGTAGCGCCGGGGAGAAGCCGCAAGCCGGAGCTGTGGGTGAGCAGGTGATCATCGACCAGCGCCTCACTGATCTCCGCGCCCTTGGCCGCCAGGTCCACGATGTTGGGGGTCCCGGGAGCCGCCAGCCCGAGGAGCAGGGCGGCGTCGCCGTACTCGGCGTAGAAATCAACGAGGACGGTCTGTCCGGGGTGCTTCTGGGCCATCGTCACCGCCAGGTTGCAGGCGACGGTTGTCTTCCCGACGCCCCCCTTGGCGGACGTCACGACGACGGTCGATGGCATCAAGGCAAGATCGGTGACCTGAGCGTACTCGTGGGTGTCGCGGCGCATCGCGATCCCGGTAGCGTCGGCGGCCAGCGCCAGCAGCTCGGAAGCATCCGTGCCGGCCGTGACACAGCCCCGCGCGCCCGAACCCATCGCGATGCGCTCGGCTCCGGCTGGCGGCGCCTGCCCGTGCACCAGGACGGTGGCCACCTGCGGCGACGCAACGCTGATCAGCTCGCAGGTCTCGTAGCCATCCATCACCGGCAGGTCCGCCTGGATCACACACATGTCCGGCGTCAGTTGCCGGGCCAGCTGAGCGGCTTCCAGGCCGTCATGCGCCTCGGCCGCGATGTCCACGAGCGGGTACTCCGATAGCGTGTCGCGAATCCACGTCACGACCGAGGGATCGATCACTGCGACGACGACACGGAGCACTCGATGTTCCGCCGTGGACGGCTCTCTTGACGGGACCATCGGCCCGTCAGGCTGCTCCATCGTCTGCTCTCTGGGGATCGCATTCATTGTTCTCACTCCGGTCCCATGCATGGTCGGCGAGAACTGCTACCGGTGTGACCGCTGCCGTCGCCCTGGTCCGAGACGAACAACCTCTCTCCGTTTCCTTCTCAGCCGTCATCCGGTGATCAGCGCCCGGTAGATCTGCACGGCCGCCGGGCCCAGGACGACGACGAACAGCGATGGGAAAATGAAGAATATCAGGGGAAACAGCATCTTGATCGGCAGTTTCCGAGCCATCTCGCGCACGTACAGCGTGCGGCGTGTCCGTATGGTCTGGGCCTGGACACGCAGCGTTCCGGCGATGCTCGTTCCCAGTTCCTCCGCCTGGTAGATGGCCGCGGCAAAGCCCTGGAGGTCATCGATCCCCACGCGTCGCGCCAGGTTCCGCCAGGCCTCCTGTCGCGGCTTGCCGAGATTGACCTCCTTCAGCACGCGGCCGAACTCCTCGGAGAGCGGACTCGGACGGCGCGATATCAGCTCTTGCAGGCTCTGATCCAGACCCAGCCCCGCCTCGCTACAAGCGACCAGGATGTCGAGGCCATCGGGAAGCGCCTTCCTGATCGCCAGCGCCCGGGCGTTGATCCTGCTCTGCAGCCAGTAATCGGGAAGCAACAGCGCGATCAGGCCGACAAGGCCAGCCGCGACCAGGCGGATCCAGCCACTGGCCGGGACGATCATGAAGCACACCGCCGTCACGCCCATCGATGTCAGGGCGAACACGAACCGCAGAGCGATGAAGTGTCGCGCGCCCATCCCGCCGGGCCGGCCTGCTCGATCGAGCTTGAGCTCGAGTTGCGCGAGCGCGCCGGCCGGCGTGCACTTCTGAAGCAATGCACCAAGCGGGGCAAGCAGAGGTGCGGCGACGCGCGCGCGGAAGCTGCCGTCCAGCTCCCGCAAGAGGGACGGCGCACGCTCAGGCTGTTCGACAGGGCCCTGTAGCTGGGCGGCAAGTGGGACACGGAACGGCCTCAGGACGAACAACCCGACCAATAGGGCGAAGACGGCCACGAAGGCCATAAGGCTGGCCAGGAAGAGTAGCATCCGCTGCCTCCCGATCAGATATCGACCCTCAGCATCCTGTTAGTCGCCAGGATGCCCAACAGCAGCAGCACGACCCCGAGCGTTAGGATTCCCCGGCCGATCGGGTCCGTCACCAGTGGATCCAGCCACCCGGGCTTCCTGATCGACAGCACAACCGCCATGATCGGCGGCAGTAGCGTCAGGATCACGCCCGACAGCCGGCCCTCTGCTGTAAGGGCCCGAACCTCCCCGTATAGCTCGATGCGCTCCCGGATCACGCCCGCGATGTTGGCGAGCACCTCGGCCAGGTTGCCTCCAGTGCGCGTCTGGATCTGAACGGCCGTACACATCAACTCAACATCGGTCTGATCCGTCCGCTCCATCATCCTGTCGAGGGCTTGACGCAGCGAGAAGCCGAGGCCCAGCTCAGCCACCACACGGGCGGCTTCCTGGCTGAACGGCGCTGGGGTCTGCTCGGCTGCCGTCTTGAGCGCTTGCGAGACACCGTGCCCCGCTCTCAGCGAGGAGCAGATCAGGTCCAAAGCATCCGGCAACTGCAGCATGAGGGCGCGGTTGCGCGCGTTCCTCCGCACGGCGAGCATCGCCCACGGCGCAGCGCCCAGCGCGGCCCCGCCGACGAAGAACCCGAGTACTCCGACCGCCAGGTACCCGACCAACGCCCCCACCACCGCACTTGCGACAGTCATCACGAGCAGTTCGGAAGGCCGCAACAACAGACCCGCTCGCACTATGGCGACCTGGATGCTCCGGTCCATCCGAGCGCGTGACAGCAGGCGCGTGAGGGCGGGCATAATGTCCGGCCGCAGGTCGAAGCTCACGCCACGATCGGGCGCTCGGGTGAGCAGGCCCTGCAAGCCCGTCCGCGGCGCTGCACGCGATGCCGCGACCATGCCCAGCGTGATTGCCACCCCCCCAAATACCACACAGAAACCGATGGCCGGCAAGACAAGCGCCTGCAGGTTCATTGGAGGCTCCGTTCCGCGGCGAAGAGCGTCTGAGGCAGCTCGATCCCCTGTTCGACGAGTTGGTCAACAAAGAGCGGCCGCAGGCCCGTCGCCACGTGCTCGCCCACGACGCGCCCCTCAGCGTCCACGCCGAGCGATCTGAAGATGAATATGTCCTGCATGACGATCGTGTCGCCTTCCATCCTCTGGACTTCCGACACCTGGACGACCCGCCGCGTGCCGTCGCGCAAACGGCTCTGGTGGATAACGAGATCGACGGCTGCGCTGATCTGCTCGCGGATGGCCCGCGATGGAAGGTCGGTACCCGCCATCAGCACCATCGTCTCCAGACGCGACAGCATGTCCCGCGTGCTGTTGGAGTGGATCGTGCTTAGGGAGCCCTGGTGGCCTGTGTTCATGGCCTGGATCATGTCCAACGCCTCGCCACCTCGGCACTCGCCGACGATGATGCGATCCGGCCGCATGCGCAGGGAGTTCCTGACGAGCTGCTGGATCGTCACCTGGCCCTGGCCCTCCAAATTCGGCGGCCGGCTCTCCAGCGAGATGACGTGCGGCTGCTGCAACTGCAGCTCGGCGGCATCCTCGATGGTGACCACTCGCTCGCTGTGAGGGATGAAAGACGAGAGAGCGTTCAGCGTCGTGGTCTTGCCGCTTCCCGTTCCGCCGGAGATGATGGTGTTGAGCTTGCCGACTACGCAGGCTTGGGCGAAATCGCTCACCTCCTGCGTGAGCGTACCGAAGCCGATGAGGTTGGCCGGCGTATACGGTTCACGGGAGAACTTCCGGATAGTGATGCACGGACCGTGGATCGCCAACGGCGGAATGATTGCGTTCACGCGAGAGCCATCCGGCAGGCGCGCGTCCACCATCGGGGAGCTCTCGTCGATGCGCCGGCCGATGGGGGTGACGATCCTCTCGATGACGCGCTGTACATGGTCATCGTCGTGGAACCGCGCGCTCGTCTTCTCGATCCGACCGAGACGCTCGATGTAGACATCGTTTGCGCCGTTGACCATAACCTCGGTGATGCTGGGGTCGTCCAGGAACGGCTGGATCGGCCCATAGGCGATCAGCTCGTCGAGGATGTCGGACTGGGCCGCCTCCCGGGTCCGCTGACCCAACGGGATCCGAGCCTCTTCGGCGACCACACTGATGAGTGCCCCCACGTGCCGTGCAAGCTCGGCCGGGCTCAGCGCCTCAAGCGAGGCGAACTCCGTCTCACGCAGCAGTCGATCGTGGACCAGCCGCTTGAGCTCGAATACTTGCTGCTGCTGCTCGACGGAGGCCGGTCTCGCTACAGTGTTGCTCCGGTGCGGCACTGCTGTGGCTGACATATCCACCCTTCCTTGGCGGCGCTCTCGCGCGCCCGAGAGCCGCCACAGACGGCTAGACGCCTATCGCTCTGCCGCTCGATTGGCTGCCTACGCAACTTGCCTGACGACGAACACGCCGTTGTCCGCCCCCGGATCGAGTTCGCCGCCTCCGCCGCAACTGTAGTGCCACTCCATGAACTGGACGGTAATGGCCTTCTTCCCGCCCGAGGTTACCACATCGAGCAGCCACATCTCCGCAAAGCCGACGATGTAGTACTGAGCGTTCGTCCCCGTCTCACCCAGGTAGTCGACGATCGGCACCAGGATGATGCGCGGGTTGTCGTCGGAGTAGGTGTCCGGGGTGTACGGTGAGTAGGTCTCCTGGCTCCACGTTGCATCGGCCTCGGCCCGCTCCAGTCGCGCGGTCCCTTGCAGTTGTCCGGTCTCCTTCTCCAGTGGTTGCGTCCACTGGCCCACGCTCATGCCGGTGTACGCCGTGATGGTGGTGTCCAGCTCTACCCAGGCGGCCTCGCGACAGCGGTCGGCCACGTCCCAGCCGCTGAGGAGCTGCGAGAACCAGTCCTCGCCTGACACCGCCATGTCTAGGAACCCGAAGCTACCGGGAGCCAGGGAGTCCAGCACCCCGTCGCCGTCCGTGTCGAAAGCATCGTCTGTCTGGATCAGGTTCACGGGCTGTCCGTGGGGGACAAGGTCCTCCGAATCCCGAGAGATCCAGATCGGCAGCGCGTACGCGCCCTTGGCCGGGCCTCGAATGACGACGGCATAGCGCGTCGGGGTGCTGCTGTCCAGCCCGAACAGGGAAGCCAGAGAGAAGTCGACAGTGCAGTGGGCTTTGACGTACAGACCCGTTGTCTGGGAGCCGAGCGTCGTGATGAGGCTGCCGTCAGGCCGGCAGATGCTGCTGCCGGGCGGGTAGTAAGTGACGTCGTCTTGGTCGACGACTGCGGTCCAGACCGGCTCCTCGTCGTTGTTCGCGACGGCGGTATTGAGCGCCGTGTCCTTGGCGGCGGCCGCGTCCGGCAGCAGACCGCCTCCTGCGTATGCCGAGGCGTCTGCCACGTTCTGGGCACGCTGCGCCGCCAGGTGCACCCGCGTGACGTCGATGGCAAAGGCAGCTATCGCCAGCAGGGCGAACAGGGCGAGGGTGACGTAGACGAGCACTCCGCCTCGCACTGAACTGCGAGCAATGTGACGCATGGCAGGACCCTCCTCGGCGGGAGCTACTCGCGGCGCAGGACCATGCTGCTCCCGAGTGTGACCGTCCCCGGCTTGTCGGCGTCGGACAGGAAGTCCATCACCTGCCCCGTCACCAACTGGTGCTCCAGCTCAACACTGATCTTGACCTGCGATCCCGGCTTCGCGTTGTTACGCAAGTCGGACCCGTACCCTTCGTCTGCCAGAACCGTCCACGGGCCCCACGTGCCCGAGCTGTCGTAGGCACGCCACTCCCCGCTCCACGTCAACCGTGACACGTCGATCGATGGCGCGCTCGCGATGATGCGATCGTCGATCGTCGATACAGGCGAGCCGATGGAGGCAATGCGGGCGCCTTCGCGTGCAGCCTGGTTCAAGCCCAGGTAGTCCTTCATCAGCAGGCCAACTTCGAGTATTCCGAAGACCAGGAGCACGAGAAACGGCACCACGATTGCCATCTCGACCATCGTCGCTCCCTTGCGGCAGTCCGATGGGCAGCGAGTAAGGCCGCGCATCACGTTACCCTCCTGCTAGATCAGGCCGGAAGTGCCCAGCATCACCAGCGTCGTCACGATCCCGAGGGCTGTTGCCGCGGCAAACGGCACCTTGGCGCCCTCGGCCCGGCTCTGTAGTGGGCCGGCCGCCCTGGCTGCGAGCGAGCTGAACAGGTGGCAGATCGTCTCCTTCAGACAGGGCCAGAGCTTGCCCCGCGCGATCGCGAGGACGATCGCGATGGCGCCGGCCCAGACGCACGACAGCAGCAGGATGCGCAACAGCAACATGTGGCCGGTCAGGGCGCCGACCGCGATCAACAGCTTGACATCACCGCCTCCCAGAGGCTTCCCGATCAGTGGTTGCAGGAACCAGACCGCCAGGCCGACCGCGATGCCGAACAGGCTCAACCCCAGCCCCGCCAGCCCCGAGAGAGCGAAAGCCAGCCCAAGGCCCAGAACGACAGCCGGCGCCGTCAGCCAGTTGTAGACCTTGCCCTTGCGGATGTCGGTAATCGCGGCGACCACCGCAACGGCAAGAGCTACGCCGAGGGGCACCATGTCTATCGTCGCGGTACCAAGCATGTGGCCCATCTGCAGACCTCCGGGCCCAACCGGTGTATCTCATTGAGGAGGCGCGGCCCCCTCTGGGCGCACGTGTGCCGGCCCGTCAGAACTCCAACGCCTCGGGGACTTCCTCCATCTTCGGTACGGCGCGCCCAACTGCCGCAAAGCCGACAACGCAGATCAGAGCGATCAGGGCGACCACTAGAGCGTACTCGACCATCGTGGCGCCTTCCTCATCCTGCCACAGTTCACGCACCGGATCCCTCATCGCGAAGCTCCTCTCTGCGGCGAGGGTTTGTCGGCGGGCCGGGGCCACGGGCGGGGCGGGGGCCCCGCCGACCCCCCCAGACCAGCGTAC
>CBFDAZ010000063.1:0-13530 GCA_965602825.1 uncultured bacterium | reverse complement strand
AATGGAACGCGCCGGTCACCCGCAAGGGGACAACGCGCTTCGCCCCCGCTTCCTTCGCCAGCTCCGAGGCAACGCCAACGGCCTCCGCTTCGCCCGTGATCACAAGCTGCCCCGGGCAGTTATGATTCGCGATACCTACGGTTCCGACCTTCCGTGCGGCCCGGCACATATCCTCAACGCTCTGCAGGTCGGCGCCCAATACGGCCGCCATCGCGCCCCCGTCCACCTGGGCCATGAGCTCGCCGCGCTTCCGCACGAGCTTCAGAGCCTGGTCGGCGGGCAGCACTCGGGCCGCGATGAGGGCCGAGTACTCCCCCAGGCTGTGGCCGGCGACGACCTCCGGGCGAAGACCTTTCGCCTCCAGCACCGCCACACACGCCGCGCTATGGGCGACGATGGCCGGTTGCTGGTTCTCGGTCGCCGTGAGCTCGTCTGCCGGGCCCTCGAACATCAGGCGCGTGAGCGGGAAGTCGAGTACCTCGTCTGCGCGCTGCAGAACCGCTCGGGCCGCGGGCTCCGACTCCCACAGGTCCTTGCCCATCCCGACGTAGTGGGAGCTCTGGCCTGGAAAAACAAACCCCGTCGGCCCCACAAGCCTGCCCTCCCGGGTTCTGATCCACCCGTCTTAGCTCTGCTGCCTGATGGCTTCCGTCAGAGCGGGGACCACTTCGAAGAGATCACCCACGATCCCGTAGGTGGCAGCCTTGAATATCGGCGCATCGGGATCCCGGTTGATCGCGACGATGATCTCGGACGACTGCATTCCGGCCAGGTGCTGAATGGCGCCGGAGATTCCACACGCGACGTAAAGGCGTGGCTGGACGGTACTGCCTGTCTGGCCAACTTGGTGATAGGCAGGTATCCACCCAGCGTCGACGGTCGCTCGAGAGGCGCCGACTGCGCCCCCCAGAGCCGCGGCCAGATCGAAGATCATGTCGAAGTTCTTGGGGTCCTTTAGACCGCGTCCGCCAGAGATGATGATCTCCGCCTCAGCCAGGTTGACGGCGCCCTTCTCCTCCCGGACAACCTCCAGGATGCGCGTCAGCACACTTCGTTCATCGAGGTTCACAGGGACCTCGATCACCTCAGCCGTAGCTCCCGCTCGAGGTTCGAGCTTCACCATGACCTTCGGCCGGACGGTCGCCATCTGTGGCCGGGCATCCCGGCACAGGATCGTCGCCATGACGTTGCCGCCAAAGGCCGGTCGGGTCTGCACCAGCAGGCGATCGGAGGCGTCCATCTCCAGACCGGTGCAGTCTGCCGTGAGGCCCGCGCCCAACCTCGAGGCGATCCGCGGCGCCAGGTCCCGCCCCTGGGCGGTGGCACCGAACAGAACGATCTCGGGCTTATGCGCCTCGATCAGCCCGCAGATGACGTCGGTATGGGGCCCGGTCCGGTAGTCCTTGAGCACTTCGTGCTGGACCCGATACACCCGGTCTGCCCCGGCTTCCGCCGCCGGGGTAAGCAGATGATCCACCTCATCGCCCAGAACCACAACTGAGACCGGCTCGTTGATCTGCTGGGCAAGCGTCTGGCCCGCTCCCAGCAGTTCCAGGGTGACCGGCGCCAGCTTCTGGCCGTCATGCTCCGCGACCACCCACAGCCCCCGATACTGCGAGGTGTCCGTCTCCTCCTTCGGCGGGCGCTCCAGACGAAGAGCATCGAACTTGCAGACACCGACACAGGCTCCGCAATAGGTGCACGCCTCAGTGAGACGTGGCGTGTTGTCCTCAACCTCGATTCCCCCGTAGGGGCAGGCGCGGACACATAGAAGGCAGCCTGTGCATTTGGGGGCGTCCACAACGATAGGCATCAGCTATGGCGTCTCCTCGAATGTTGCTCGCCGGCGCCCCTACAGGACGTCGCTCTCCTTCAGCCTCTCCAGAAGTCTGCCGACGACGGCTTGCGTGTCGCCTTCCAGCATCTCTCCCTCGCGGGAGCGATCGGGGAGGAACGTGCGAATGACGGCGGTCGGGCTTCCATCCAGGCCGCAGAGACTGGTATCGACATCGAAATCATCGGACCCCCAGACCGCGATAGGCTTCTTCTTCGCCGCCAGGACATTCTTCAGACGGGGATGCCGCGGGTCGTTGATCTGCTTGACGACGGTGACCAGCGCCGGAAGCCTGACTTCGACGATCTCATACCGGTCGTCCAACACGCGTTTCGCCCGGAGCCTCTTCCCGTCGATCTCCAGCTCGATGGCGTAAGTGGCCTGGGGAATGCCCAGTTGCTCCGCAACGCCGGGACCGACTTGTGCCGTATCCCCCTCAAAGGTCTGCTTGCCGGCGATGATCAGGTCATAGTCGCCAATCTCGCGGATCGCCAGAGCGAGGGTGTACGAGGTCGCCCAGGTGTCCGCCCCGGCGAACTCACGGCCGCAGATGTGGATAGCCTCGTCGCAGCCCATGGCCAACGCCCGACGGAGTGCCTCCTCAGCCTGCGGCGGGCCCATGGTGAGCGCAGTGCATTTGCCACCGTGTTCCTCGACCAGCCGGATGCCCTCTTCGATCGCGTTCTCATCGAAGGGGTTGATGATCGACGGCACGCCTTCGCGAATCAAGGTGTTGGTGACAGGATCGATCCGGACTTCGGCTGTGTCCGGGACCTGCTTCATCAGAACGATAATATGCATAGGGCCCTCTGTACGCGATCTCGGCATGCTGCGGGACAGGTGGCGACGGCCCGCCTACTTGCCCTTCTGGTACTCCCTGAGTACGCGGTTGGCAATGACCAGCCGCTGGATTTCGGATGTACCCTCGACGATCTCGAACAGCTTGGCCTCCCGCATGTACCGTTCGACCGGAAACTCCTTCGTGTACCCGTAGCCCCCGTGGATCTGTACCGCCTTGCTGGTGACCCGGCTGCAGACCTCAGACGCGTAGAGCTTCGCCATCGCCGCCTGCTTCTCGAACTCCACATCTTGGTCTTTCAGCCACGCAGCCTGGTACGATAGCAGCCGGGCCGCCTCGATCTCCGTGGCCATGTCAGCGATCATGAACTGAATGGCCTGGAAGTTGTCGATCGTCTGCCCGAACTGCTCCCGCGTCTGCGCGTAGGGCACCGCGGCGTCCAGAGCCGCCTGCGCGAGACCCACGGCACCGATCCCCATCCCGATGCGGCCGAGCGCCAGAGTCCCCATCGCGACCCGGAACCCGCGGCGCTCTTTGAGCAGGATGTTGTCGGCCGGCACCCGGCAGTCCTGGAAGATCAGCTCCCTGTTCGACAACGACGCGTATGCCATCTTCTTCTCGTCCTTGCCGAAGCTGAATCCGGGCGTACCCTTCTCAACGATGAAGGCCGTCAACCCTCGCGTGCCACGGCCGGGCGCCACATTCGCGATCACCACATAGACCTCGGCGTCGCCGCCGTTCGTGATGAAGACCTTCGAGCCGTTGAGAACGTACGCATCGCCCTCGCGCTCAGCACGGGTCGACACGGAGCCCGCATCCGATCCCGCGTTCGGCTCGGTCAGGCCGAAGGCGCCGATCTTCTCGCCGGTCGCCAGCGGGGTCAGGTACTTGGCCTTCTGCTCGTCGTTGCCGAAGGCCATGATCGGGTAAATGGCCAGCATGTGGGCGCCAAACACCGCCCCGGTTGTCGTGCAGGCCGTACTCAGACACTCGGCGCAGACCGTCCACGTGAGGAAGTCCAGCCCCATGCCGCCGTACTCGTCCGGGACAGGTATACCCATCAGATCCATCTCGGCGACCTTGCGCACGCTCTCCCTCGGGAACTCGCCGGCCTCGTCAACAGCCTGGGCATTGGGAGCGAGTTCGTCGTCGCAGAACTCCTTGACGGCGGCGAATATCTCCTGCTGGTCTTCAGTGAACCCCAAATCCATGAAGATCACTCCCTTCCGGCGCGAACGACGAGCAGCCGACAGCGGACCCCGCAGGCCTTCACCACTCCATCACTGCGGCGGCGAGGGCGAAGCCGGCTCCGAAGCCAACCAGAAGAAGCTTGTCACCGGGCGCCAGCCGTCCCTCTGCTCGTAAGGCGTCCATCGCCAGGGGCATGGATGCCGCCGACGTGTTGCCGTGGCGGTCGATCGTCACCGCTAGCTTCTCTTTGGGGAACCCAAAACGCTGGGCTGCAGCCTCGATGATCCGGATATTGGCTTGATGCATCACCAGGAGGTCGATCTCGTCCGCCCCCACACCAGCCTTCTCGAGCGCCTGCTCGGCAACAACCGGGATGCCCTCGACGGCAAGTCGGAACAGCTCGCGGCCCTGCATGCGGACGCAGTCGTCGTGAGCGGCATAGACCTCCGGGGTGACGCGTACCCGGGAACCACCTGCCGGCAGCGTCAGCAGGTCGCTGGCCTCGCCGGCGTTCGTCATCACGAAGGACAACAGCCCCGAGCCGGGCTCGCCCGGTTGCATCAAGACCGCCCCCGCACCATCGCCGAACAAGACGCACGTTCCCCGGTCAGTCCAGTCGGTAATGCGCGACAGGGTCTCCGCCCCGATCACCAGGACAGTGCGGTACGCACCGGTCTGGATGAACTGCGCTGCAGTGGCTATCGCCGAGACGAAGCCGGTGCAGCCCAGCAGCAGATCGAAGCCCGACGCGTTCTCCGCACCCAGGTTGCGCTGCACCAGGCACGCCGTTGCCGGAAAGAGCATGTCCGGCGTGACCGTAGCCACGAGGATGAGATCCACCTCGTGCGGCCCCACACCCGCGTCGTCCAGACAGGCCCGCGCTGCATGTGTGGCGAGGTCGGAAGTCGCCTGGTGATCGGCGACGAGGTGACGCTCACGGATCCCGGTACGGCGCACAATCCACTCGTCACTTGTGTCCAGCTCGGGCCGACTCTCCAGTTCGGCATTCGTCAGGATGCGGTCAGGAAGGTAGGCGCCAAGGCCCACCGCACGCGCTGAGATGGGTTGCTGGGGCAAGGCTTATCACCATTGGCTCGGCCCGGTCTGTGCCAGCCCTTTCAAGATTCGGCGGAGACCGTGGTCTCCGCCGAGTACGCAGCCCAAGACCTGAGCGTGGATCTACTTCGCAGGCAGCCCGGAACGCGCGGAACGCAGGCCGCTCTGATCTCCTCCGGCCGACCGGGGCGCCGCCGCCGCTGCCGCGGGTCGATCACAGCAGTCCGAAATATGCTCGATGACGTTACCCGCAATCGCTCGCTTGGCGACGCAGATGGCACCCTTGATGGCCCGAGCATCGGATCGGCCATGGCCGACCACGCAGATACCCCTGACACCGAGCAACAGAGCGCCGCCATAGGTCGCATAGTCAAAAGTCCGCCGCAGCTTCGCGAGGGACCCGCGCATGAACAGAGCGCCGAGGCGGCCCCAGATACTGGCCATGGCCGCACTGCGGAACTCCTCCAGCAAGGCTGCCGCCGTCCCCTCAGCCGTCTTGAGGAAGACGTTGCCGGTGAAACCATCACAGACAATCACATCGGGCGCCCGCGTGAAGACCCGATCCCCCTCCACGTTGCCGGCGAAGTTGAGCTCCCCGCCACGCTCCGCAAGGAGCTTGTGGGCCGCCTTGGTCAGCTCCGTCCCCTTGCTCGCTTCCTCCCCGATACTCAGCAGCCCAACGCTGGGCTGCTTGATCCCGAGAGCGCGTTCGGCGTAGACACGCCCCATCTGGGCAAACTGCAGTAGCTGCGGCGGCCTGCAGTTGGTGTTCGCGCCCGCATCGAGCAGCACACGCATCCCACTGGATGTCGGGAAGCAGATGGCGATCGCGGGCCGTTCGACCCCGTCGAGCCTGTCGAGTTCGAGCAGCGCGCACGCCATGAAGGCACCGCTGTTGCCCGCCGAGACCACGGCCTGAACCGAGCCGTCGCGCAGAAGGCCTACCGCGACCGAGATCGACGTGTCACGGCGCTTGCAGGCAGCCGACGGGGCCTCCCCCATGCCCACCACAGTTTCCGCCCGCTCGATATGGATCCGATCCTCGCCGGCGCCGATGGAGTCCAGCGAATCCCTGATGGCGTCCGGGGACCCGACTAGAACCACCTCGTGGCCTGGCTCGCGACAGGAGAGCACCGCACCCGCCACCACCTCCCGCGGTGCATTGTCGCCTCCCATGGCATCAACGGCTATCCGCATCGGAACACTCATCGGCGGCCATCGCCTAGGTGCGCGAGTCCTCTCGCTTCTTGCCCTTCCTCTCCCGTATCGTCAGGACCTGCCGTCCCTGGTAGTACCCGCACTTACGGCACGCGTTGTGAGGCATGACAGGCGCCTCGCAGTTCGGGCAGAGAGTGTACCGAGGTGTTGTCAACCTGAGATGCGCCCGTTTCTGTCGGGTGCGCTGACGCGAATGTCTCCTCTTCGGTAGTGCCATGACCATCCCTTCTCCCGGTAGCATTCCGGGCTGCTGGGACCCGCCCTACTCCTCCAGCATCTCCCTCAGCTTCGCCCAACGGGGGTCCACGCGCCCCTTGTCACAATCACATTGGTTCTGGTTCAGATCCGTCCCGCATTCGGGGCAGAGCCCCGCGCAGTCCGGCCGGCACAGGGGACGTAACGGCACCTCAACGGCGATGAGCTGCCGGATGAGTTCGCTGAGGTCAACAACATCCTCGTCCAGGATGGGGATCGGCTCTTCCTCGTCCTGGGCGATCTCGTACTCCGCCGGATCGTCGGTCTGCCGCAGGTGGCAGTTCTCGGTGAACGCCATGTGGAACTGCCAAGGGAACTGCTTCAGACAGCGCGAACACTCAAGCATAGCCCGACCCGCCACATGGCCACGAGCCATCACCGACTTGCCCGTGTTCGACAGCTCCACGTGGCCCGTCAGGTCGCCCTGAACGTCCACGCCGGTCCCGATTGGGGCTGGGCCAGCCACCTCACACTCAACACGTCCCTGAGGTTTCTGCAGTTGGTCGAGGACCTTGTACCGCATGAGGACCACCGTCAGGGGCCGGGCGACTGCGCCACCTACGTCCGAGGCCCCCAACTGACCCAGATACCGTGACCTGGGTCGACTCCGCCGCCTCGACCGCCCGCACTGCCCCTTCGCACCCACAGGGACGGCACGCGACAGTATACGGTCGCGTCGGTGCGTTGTCAAGTGCACGCCCCAGGCACCGTTCGAAGGCGCTTGGGCCGTCCGACAGGGGGAATCAAGCCGGCGCCAATGCCGCAAGCAAGGACGTGCCATCTCACGCCACTTCGGCACCGGCTCGTGGCTTCCTCAGAGGCGCGGACAGCCCCGCCTCGGAGGGTCTGTCAGCTACTGGACAGCACGCGAGCGCCGGCCAGGAACACAATAGCGCCAACGAGAGCGACCACGAAGCTGTATGCGTTCAACCCGCTTACTCCGGAACCGCCGATGAACCGGACCAGCAGGCTGCCGATCACGGCGCCAATGATCCCAACACCGACGTTCGTGCCACAGCCGCCTTTCACCGGCGACTTGACGACCATTCGCGCCACTGCCCCGACCAGAGCCCCCAGGATGACCGCAGAGACAAGATTCCACAGCATGCTGGACCCTCCTCCGGCCCGGATCCACCGACTCCCACTATCGACTCCCGGTTCTGAAGTGCCATGCTGCAACAATCCTGCCAGGTCTCTGAGCGGTGCTCACGACTCAAAGGCCTCCCGCACGCCATCGTGCACGATCTCCCCGCCGCGCACGTTGATCCCGGCGCCAATGTCCGGGAACTGGTCTGCTGCGGCGTCGATCCCGAGGGTAGCGATCTTGACGGCGTAGCTGAGGGTGGCGTTGGTGAGAGCGAGGGTAGCGGTCCGGGGCACAGCCGCCGGCATGTTCGGGACGCCCCAGTGCAGGACACCGTGCTTCAAGACGAACGGCTTCTCGTGACTGGTGATCTCGCTCGTCTCAACGCAGCCGCCCTGGTCAATCGCGACATCAACGATGACTGAGCCGTCCTGCATCTCGCGGACCATGTCTTCCGTGACCAGTCTGGGCGCCCGCGCTCCAGGGATCAGGACGGCGCCGATGAGAACGTCAGCGTAGCCGGCCGCCCGCGCAACGGTCACCGGATTCGAGTGGACCGTGATGCACCGGCCATGCATGACCTGGTCCAGGCGTCGCAGCCGCTCGTCGTCAATGTCCAGGATGGTCACCTGGGCGCCCATTCCCGCCGCGACCTGAGCTGCGTTCATACCCACCGTCCCGCACCCCAGCACGACGACCTCCGCGGGGGCCACGCCAGGCACTCCACCGATCAGGACACCACGCCCGCCCCGGTGCACGCTCAGGCCCAAGGCGGCCTCTTGGATGGCCAGCTTGCCCGCGATCTCGCTCATCGGAGTCAGGAGCGGAAGCGATCCATCCGCGCGCTGGATTGTCTCATATGCAACGCCCGTCACGCCCGCCTCCAGGAGCGCCTGTGTCAGCTCCTTCGAGCTGGCGAGGTGCAGGAAGGTGAAGATGATGTGACCCTCACGCAGGAGCGGCCACTCCGCCTCCAGAGGCTCCTTGACCTTCACCACCATGTCTGCGCGAGTGAAGACCTCTTCGGCCGTGGGACAGATCTCTGCACCAGCGGTGCTCAGCGTCGCATCCGGCAGTCCGCTGCCCACTCCCGCCCGTGTCTCAATGAGGACTTGGTGACCGTGGCTCAGGAGTTCCTGGACGCCGGCCTCGGTGATCGCGCACCGACGCTCCCCCGACTTGGTCTCCCTGGGCACACCTATGATCATCTTGGCCCTCCTGCCGCGAGGTTCCCGGCCCGACCAAGGGCTAGTCGGTGGGCGTTCCCGAGCGACCGGCGAACGGGACCTTCGTCACGTACGGGACACCCTACGCCGGCCCACTTGTTATAACATATTGACGGACATTGATTCGCCGTCTGGAGGGAATCTGCGATGCGCCTCATGTTCGCTCTCGGTGTGCCGCTCCTTGTCGTGCTAGCAGCGGTTGCGCCCAACACACCTGCCGGCGCGGTCGAGCTGGAGCCTACCCCTGTCTGGCAGAACGACACGCTGATGGGCCCCGCCCGCGGGGCGGCCGATCTCATCAAGGCCAAGCTCACTTACAGCGCGGAGACCAAGAAGCTCACCTTCCGCCTCAACCTGAAGCGGGTTGAGATGACGTTGGGTAGCAAGTCTGCCACCATCAACGGGCAGACCAAGACGCTGCCGGAAGCCCCCAAGGTGATCGACGGCACGGCCTACGTCCCCCTGAAGAACCTGATCGTGGGACTGGGGTGCGAAGTCAAGTCAGGCGGCGAGAATGCGTGGATCGTGTGCATTGAGAAGCTCTGCATCCGACTGGAGGTCCCACCGAAGCCCGAGTAGAACCCTGCCCCGCGACGTACCGGCGCAAGGACGCCCTGTCAGGTAAGCCGCGAGCCGGCCGGCACGTCGGGGAGACGCATGGAGGTCAGCACCCGCTTCGCCATTGACGACGATCTTCAGACCCTCGCGATCTTCGAGCGGGAAATCGCCTGCCTTTCCTTCCCCGACGACCCGATCCTGGACCTGAACTACCACTACGGGAAGCTCCAGCGCGCCATGCGAAGTGAGCCTGACGGGATGGTCGTCCTCACGCTGGAGGAGGACGTCGTCGGCTGGATGTGGATGACCACCAAGATCTCCCTGGCGACCAAGGAGCGCTATGGCGTGCTGCGGAGCGTCTACGTTCGCGAGGACCTCCGCCGCCAGGGGCTGGCCAAAAGCCTCGTGCAGTACTGCCTCCGCTACTTCGACTCCCGCGGCATCCACCGGATTGTGTCCAAAGTACACCACGAGAACGAACCGGCCCTGGCACTCATGAGGCGCATTGGGTTTGAGCCCCTCCATGTCACATGTGAACTCCGCGCCTCCGACAAGCCGCCGCGGCCGGAGCCTGAAACGGAAGCCGGCGAAACCTGAATCAGATCCACGGAGGTGGCCCTGTTGGCCGAGCAACTTGCCGTCCATGGTGGTCCCAAGGCACGAACCACCCCCTTCCCCAGCGTGGGCAATGCCACCGGAAGAGACTTCGGCGAAGAAGAGATCGCCTTGCTCACCGAGGTCGTCCACAGCGGGACGCTGGGCCGACATGGGGGCAAGATGGTGCTCGAGTTCGAGGAGACCTACGCGGAGCGCCTCGGCGTGAAGCACTGTCTCGGCGTCACGAGCGGGACGGCGGCCCTGCACACGGCCGTCGGCGCGCTGCAGCTCAATCCGGGGGACGAGATCATCACCACCACTGTCACCGACATGGGCACGGTCATCGCGATCCTCCAGCCGAACAACCTCCCGATCTTCTGCGATGTGGATCGCCGGACCATGAACATGGACCCCGCCAGGCTCGAACCCCTCATCAACGACCGTACTCGGGCGATCATCGCCGTCCACATCTTCGGGCAGCCAGTCAACATGGACACGCTGATGGATGTCGCACAGCGCCACTCTCTGCACGTCATCGAGGATTGCGCCCAGGCCCACGGGGCTGAATGGGACGGGCGGCAGGTCGGCACGATCGGCGATATCGGCTGCTTCTCGCTCCAACAGAGCAAGCAGATCACGACGGGTGACGGAGGAATCGTCGTCAGCAACGACGACACCCTGGCCGACAACGCCCGCATGTTCCACGACAAGTTCTACGACCGCTCCGGCGAGAACCGGGGCGTGCTTCGCCTTGGGATGAACTACCGCATGACCGAACTGCAGGGCGCCGTCGCCCTCGCTCAGACGCGCAAGCTGGGCTCGATCCTCGGACGGCGCCGTCGAACTGCCGAGTTGCTCACCTCTCACCTGAACGAGATCGACGGCATCAGCCCGCCGTGGGTCCATGACAAGGTCACGCACTCCTACTGGATCTACGCCTTCCAGATCGACGAAGCGGTCCTGGGGTGCTCTGTCGCTGACTTCCGCGCGGCGATCCAGGCCGAGGGACTGCCCTGGGGCACGGGGTACGCCGGTGGCATCCCAATCTGCATGTACCCGGCCATCCGCGACCACAAGGCCTACGGCGACTCGAGCTTCCCCTGGGAGCCGCCCTACGGCCGTGATGTTGAGTACCGCGAAGAGGATTATCCGGAGACGGTCTGGGCCCAGGCCAATACCTTCGTCATGAACTGGAACGAGGGGATTGCCGACAGCGACGTCGAGGACATGGCCCACGGCTTCCGCAAGGTCGCCGACCACTTCCGCGAGAAAGCGGGCTAGCAGCCGTAACGCAGTCTGCCGTTCCTGTTACCTGTGACCTGTGACCCGTCACCTCGGTGTCGCCATGTCACTCTTCGCCGGTCCGGACGTTGAAGCCCGACCGAGTTGGCTGCGGAACCCGTGGCTGCTGGCGGCCTTGGCTGCCGGACTGCCCATCGACCTTTCCGTCGCACTCATCACCAGCATGCCCCGGCTCGGGCGAACGCTCGATATGACCGAGCTGTCCATGCCTGCGGCAACCGTGTTCCTGGTCCGCACCGGGGCGTTCCTGGCAGACTGGTGGCCGGCAGTGCTGCCGACCCTTGTCATCGCGCCGCTCCTGGTCGCCTGGCGGTGGCGGGAGAGGGCGGCGCCGGCCCTTCAGGTATGGCTCGGAGTGCTCGTGATCGCTTTCGTGGCCGTGTGCGCAGTGATCCTGCTCCCCGTCAAGACGATCGTGGATGCCTCGGGGCCGCCATCCTGAGGCACATCCGGCGCTCTGACATCGAGGTGATTGACCGTGGCCGGGCCGCCCGTCCGGAAGACCTCAGCGCTATCCCGTCGCGATTTTGTGCGTCTGGCCGGAGTGGCCGGGGCCGGAGCCCTGGTCGCCCCAAACATCGCAACTCAGGTTGGGGGGAGAATGGCAAAGGTCGCTCGCGTAGAGGCATTCCCTGCTCGCTATCCCACTATCGGCCGCTTCAAGTTCTTCGAGGGCCCCGAGGGCACGCCAACCGGCCGCCCGGCGGTCATCGTGAAGCTCACGGCCGATGACGGTACCGTTGGCTGGGGCGAGAGCGTCCCCATCCCCAAGTGGAGCTACGAGACTCTCGAGGCCTCGGTGACCGCTATCGACAGCTACCTGGGCCCGCAGCTCATCGGCCTGGACCCCTTCGACCTCGACGCGGCTCATGACGCCATGGATGCCGTCATTGCTCCGGGTTTCTCGACCGGAATGCCTATCACCAAGGCCGGCCTCGACATCGCCCTTCATGACCTGGCCGGGAAGCTGGCCGGAGAGTCCCTGGCCCAGCGCTGGGGGCGTCCTCGCGGCGGCCCGCTCACGTTGAGCTGGACCCTGAACCCGAAGAAGCTTGCCGACCTGGAGGGCCTGATCGAGCAAGGCTGGGAACGCGGCTTCCGCAACTTCAATGTGAAGGTCGCTCCCGATCCGGAGTTCGATGTCGAGATGTCCCGTATCGTGCGCGAGCGGGTGCCGGACGGCTTCTTGTGGGCGGACGCAAACGGTGGGTACGATCTGGCTACAGCGCTCGAGGCGGCGCCGAGACTCGCCGACGTCGGTGTGGACGTGTTGGAGTCCCCCCTGCGCCCTAACCGTATCGCAGGATATCAGGAGCTGAAGAAGCAGGCCGCCCTGCCCATCCTCATGGACGAAGGGGTCATCTCGCCGACCGATCTTGTCGAGTTCATCCAGCTCGACATGATCGACGGTGTCGCCATGAAGCCCGCGCGTTGCGGGGGCCTTGTGTCCTGCCGCCGGCAGATCGAGATCATCCTCGATTCCGGCCTGATGTGGCTGGGCAGCGGCCTGACCGACCCCGACATCTCCCTCGCCGCCACCCTCGCGCTCTACGGAGCCTACGAGCTCGACTACCCGGCCGCGCTGAACGGACCTCAGTTCCTGGCCGAGAGTGTGCTGAAGACGCCCCTCGAACCGAAGGACGGCCAGCTTCCGGTCCCGGAAGGGCCCGGACTCGGAATCGAAGTGGACGAGGACAAGGTGAAAGACCTCAGCGAACGGACCGGGAAGTGGGGGTAGACCCGGCCGCGGCTCTGGCGAGTCGAGAAGGAGGCCGAGCCATGTCGAGAACTGATCTGAGCCGGCGCCGATTCATCGGGGGCCTGGGCGCCGGCGCGGTGGCGACGGCCCTTTCTGGCAGCTCCTCCCGCGCTCTGGGTGCCAATGATCGCCTCTCCCTGGGCCTCATCGGCTGCGGGGGACGTGGCACCGGCCTGATGAAGGAGGCCCAGCAGTTCGCCGAGGAACTGAATGTCGAGTTCACTGCCATCTGCGATGTCTGGCGGCCGGCGCGGGAGCGTGCGTCAGCTCAGATCAAGGAATGGACCGGGAAGCAGCCGCGATCGTTCAGCCGGTACGCCGAGCTTCTCGCGCTCGACGACGTGGATGCCCTCATCATCGCGACGCCCGACTTCGCCCACAGCCCCATCCTGGCGGCGGCCTGCCGGGCCGGCAAGGACGCGTATTGCGAGAAGCCGATGGCCACAAACCTGGAGGACGCCAAGGCGGCCGTAAGGGCCGCTCGGGAGAACCAGTCTGTCGTGCAGATCGGCACCCAGAGGCGCAGCAGCGGCCGCCACAAGGGCGCGGCCACGTTGATCCGGTCGGGCGTCCTCGGCACGGTCAGCGAGGTGGAGTGCTGCTACCACGACGCCGGGCCCCGCTGGCAGCGGGGATACGGGGACGTCAAGG